>NZ_AYOY01000195.1 GCF_000508185.1 Sphingobium sp. C100
GTCGGTGAATTGCACCGCCAGCCGATAGGCGACGTTCGCGCCCTTTTGCGGCGGCGCCTGCCGGCCAAAACCGCCAAAGCCCCCACCTGCCGCTGCCCCGGCCCCTGCACGACGCCCCGCGCCGCCGAACAATCCTTCGAAAATGTCCCCGAAATCCGCGCCGCCTTCGCCAAATTCGAAATGCGCGGACTGGCCGCCAGGACCGCCGCCGCGAAAGCCGCCATTACCCGCCCCGCCAAAGCCAAACGGCGCGGTCGGATTGCCATCGGCGTCAATCTCCCCCCGGTCGAACCGGGCGCGCTTGTCCTTGTCCGACAGCAGGTCATAGGCATTGGTCGCGGCCGAAAATTTCTCCGCCGCCTTCGGATTATCCTTGTTCCGGTCGGGATGCAGTTCCTTGGCCAGCTTGCGATAGGCGGACTTGATCTCCGCCTCGCTGGCGCTGCGGGCTACGCCCAGGGTGGTATAGGGATCGGCCATTCACTCTACCTGTTGCACAAAAGCATCACTCGCCGACTATGTGGACGATAGCTGCCCGACATTCAAGACAGCGCGGCCCGCCGGCAATATCGGATCAGTCCGTATCGACAGTTGCCCGGGTTGGTCATAAGGACAAGCCCATGACCGATCCTTTCGCCCTTTTCGACGATTGGTACGCGCAGGCGCGCGAAACCGAGATCAATGACAGCAACGCCATGGCCCTGGCCACCGCCGACACCCAGGGGCGTCCGTCGGTGCGGATGGTGTTGTTGAAGGGCCATGGGCCGGACGGGTTTATCTTTTACACCAATTTCGAAGGGCGCAAGGCCGGCGAGCTGCTGAAAAATCCCCACGCCGCGCTGCTGTTCCACTGGAAATCGCTGCGTCGCCAGATCCGAATCGAAGGCACCGTCGGCCCGGTCGACGACAGCATCGCCGACGCCTATTTCGCCAGCCGCAGCCGCGACAGCCAGCTGGGCGCCTGGGCGTCGGACCAGTCGCGGCCGCTGCCGTCGCGCACGGTCTTCATGGATCGCTATGAAGCGGTGCGCGCCCGTTTCGAGGACGGCCCGGTGCCGCGTCCACCGCACTGGTCGGGCTTTCGCGTGACGCCCGAGCGGATCGAATTCTGGCAGGATCGCGAGCATCGGCTGCATGAGCGGCGGCTGTTCGAAGCGACCGCCACGGGCTGGCGCGAGACCATGCTCTATCCGTGACATTTACCGTTAGCGCCGGGATGGACCGAAAAACCGGGGGCGGAAAGACGGTCCTGCTTCGTCTTCCTTCATGCGACTGGATGCGCGCAATTGCGGGTGGGCCATGCGCCTGTTAGGTGTCGCCTGACAGATGTAAAAATAAGGCAGGGGCGCGTCCGCGGGCGGCCTTAGAGGATATTGATGCGAAACAAACTGACGGCGTTCATCCTCATCGGCATGGTTTTGGGGGTGCTGACCGGGTTCGTGGCCAATCTCTGGGTCGGTGGCGACGAGACGCTGGCGAAGGATGTGGCGGGCTATTTCCACCTGCTCGCCGACATCTTCCTCCACCTCATCAAGATGATTATCGCGCCGCTGGTTTTTTCGACGCTGGTCGCGGGCATCGCCCATATGGGCGACAGCGCCGCGCTGGGCCGGATCGGCGGGCGCGCGCTCGCCTGGTTCATCATCGCCAGCCTGATTTCGCTGACCCTGGGCCTGATCTTCGTCAATTTCTTCGCGCCGGGCGACGGCCTCAATCTGGTCCGGTCGGGCGGGGAGTCGGGCGTCAATACCGAAGCGCTCAATTTCCGCGACTTCATCCTCCATGTCTTCCCGACGTCGATGATCGGGGCGATGGCGGAAAATTCGATCCTCCAGATCGTCGTCTTCTCGCTATTCGTGGGTGTGGCGCTCACCGCCATCGGTGACAAGGGCAAGCCCATCGTCACCGTGATCGAAGCCATGGTCGAACTGATGCTGCAGGTGACGGGCTATGTGATGCGGGTGGCGCCGCTTGCGGTGTTCGGCGCGCTCGCCTCATCCATCACGGTGCAGGGATTGGGCGTACTCCAAACCTATGGCGAGTTGGTCGGTGAATTCTACATCGCCATCTTCTGCCTTTGGATATTGCTGTTCCTCGCCGGATCGCTGTTCCTGGGCAAGCGGATGATCAAGCTCGTGCGCTATGTGCGCGAACCGATCCTGATCGCCTTCTCCACCGCCTCGTCCGAAGCCGCCTATCCCAAGATGCTGGAACAGCTCGACCGGTTCGGCGTGCCGCGTCGGATCTACAGCTTCGTTCTGCCGCTCGGCTACAGCTTCAACCTCGACGGGTCGATGATGTATGCGACCTTCGCCACCATCTTCATCGCCCAGGCCTATGGCATCGACCTGCCGATCGCGACCCAGATCACCATCCTGCTTGTGCTGATGGTGACGAGCAAGGGCATCGCCGCCGTGCCGCGCGCCTCGCTCGTCGTCGTCGCGGCGACGCTGGGTCAGTTCGACCTGCCGGTCGAGGGCGTCGCCTTCATCCTGGCGGTCGATCATTTCATGGACATGGGCCGCACGGCGACCAATGTGCTGGGCAATGCGATCGCCACGTCCGTTATCACCAAATGGGAGGGGATGCTGGAGGTCGAGGAGCCGGAATATGTGGCCCATCCCAAGGCGCCGACCCATACGCCATCCCATGGCCGGGCGGGACTGGAACTGGCGCCCGACATGATCGAGGAAGAGCGCAAGGCCTGAAGGCTGTCGTTCGGATTACTCTACCACAACACGCCCCGGACCGGCTGGTGCGGTTCGGGCGCAATGTCGCCAATCGATTGCAGCAAATCGATTTCGATCGTCCGGCACATCGCCGTCATCGGCACGTCATGGACCGTGTCGGCGAAGGGATCGGTCAGATCGTCGCCGATGCGCAGCACCGCCAGGAACATGAGGCCCGCGACCGTCGAACCCAGCGGCGTCGCGAGGCCCAGGGTTTCGACCAGGCCTATGGGCAGCGTCACACAGAAAATATGCGTGAAGATGGTCGGCAGGAACCGGTACTGGACCGGCAGCGGCGTGTTCTTGAGCCGCTCCATCCCGCCCTGCGCATTAGCGATGTCGATCAGCACAGCCTCCATCTGCGCCTGCTGGATCGTGTCGATCATGGCGTCGCGCCGCGCCATGTCGATCCGCCGCCCGGTGCTGTCGAGCAGGCCGTTGGCCGGATTGGCGCGGGCCAGCGCCTTGCCCTTGTCCTGCTCTTCCAGAAATTGCGTCACATCCTCGCCGATCGGCTGGCGGCGCAACTGGCAGCGTAGTGCGTTCACATAGGCGATCTGGCGCCTGACGATCTCCCGCTTCAGATCGTGCGCCTGCGGATCAGGCAGGAAGTTGCGCGCCGCACGGGACAGGCTGCGCGAGGCGTTGATCATCGCGCCCCACAGCACGCGTCCCTCCCACCAGCGCTGATAGGCGCTGTTCGACCGAAAACCCAGGAACAGCGCCAGCGCCGAACCGAAGATGGTGAGCGGCAATTCGGGCGCCCGGAACGGCAGCAAATAATAAGTGATCGTGACCACGCAGTCCCAGACGAACAGGATAGTGAGCGGTTTCCACACTTCCGCGGCTATCCGGCGCAGGCTGGGAACGGGTTCGACGATCATGCGGGTCTCCATCGGATCGACCGGCGCAACGCGCGCAGGATGGGAAATGCTCCCTTGATGCCGTATCGAAACGAAATATCCTAGGTCAACGCAACCGGCCTGCCGATGGCTCGTTGATCATAGATTGCGCGGGGAGAAGCCTTCATGACCAGCGACCCGACCATCAGCGTGGCCGAAGCCAGCCGCAAGAAGGCGGCGCGCTCGCTCCAATGGCAGATGCTGGCCGGCTTTCTGATCGGCCTGCTGTTGGGCCTTGCGACCTATATGGGTGCACGGGATGCCGCCTGGGTCGATATCGTCACCCGCTACGTCACCGGGCCGATCGGGCAGATTTTCCTGCGGCTGCTGTTCATGCTGGTCATCCCGCTGCTGGTGTCGGCGCTGATCGTGGGCATTGCGGAAATGGGCGAGTTGCGATCGCTGCGGCGCGTGGGCGGGCGGACGCTCATCTACACGCTGGTCGTGTCCAGCATCGCGGTCGCGCTCAGCCTGCTGCTCGTCAACCTGCTGCGGCCGGGGGCCGGGGTGGACCCACTCCAGGCGCAGGCGATGCTGGCCGACGCTGGTCAGGGGGCGAAAGCCATCCTCGCCCGAGGCGCGGAAACACCCAGCGGCATGGATGCGCTGCTTCGCATCATCCCCGACAATGTGATCGGCGCGATGGCGAACAACGACATATTGGCGGTGATGGTTTTCGCCCTTTTCTTCGGCATCGGGCTGGTGCTGGTGCAGACGGAGCAATCGCGCATCCTGCTGACCGCGATGGAGGGCCTGTTCGAGGTGACGATGCGCCTGATCGGCCTGGTCATCCGGCTGGCGCCAATCGCCATCGCCTGTTTCATGTTCAATCTGGCCGCGCAATTTGGCTGGGATCTGCTGGTGCGTCTGTCCGCCTATGTCGGCGTTGTGTTGCTGGCGCTGGGAATCCAGATGTTCGGCGTCTTTTCCCTGCTGATCGCACTGCTCGCCCGGCGCTCTCCACTGCGCTTCTTCGCCGCGGTGCAGGAGGCGACGGTGATGGCTTTCGCCACGGCATCCTCCAACGCCACCCTGCCCACCGCCATTCGCGTGGCGGAGGATAATCTGCGCCTGCCGCGCCGTATCTCCCGTTTCGTCCTGACCATCGGCGCGACCGCCAACCAGAATGGCACCGCCATGTTCGAGGGCATCACCGTGCTCTTTCTGGCGCAATTTTTCGGCGTCGACCTCAGCCTGACACAACAGGTCATGGTGATGCTGGTCTGCATTTTGGGCGGCGTCGGCACGGCTGGCGTTCCCGCCGGTTCACTGCCCGTGGTGGCGATGATCCTGGGCATGGTCGGCATTCCACCGGCCGGCATCGGCCTGGTGCTGGGGGTCGATCGTTTCCTCGACATGTGCCGCACCGCGCTCAACGTCACCGGCGACCTGGTCGCGGCGACGGTGATCGCGGCCGGGGAAAAGGAGGATCAGGACGAGACGGTCAACGCAGCTTAGCGATCGACAGCCCGTCCTGCTTGGCTCGGACTTTCACCGATTCCTCGCTCCGGGTCAGCGCCTTGGCGATGGCTTTCAGGGCCATGCCCTTCTTCGCCAGCGTATGCAGCTTCTGGATCTCGTCCGGGGTCCAGGGCTGCTTGTGGCGCTCGAAACGATCTCCAGCCATCGCCCTCAATCCGCGAAGGGATCGCGGACGAGGATCGTGTCGTCGCGTTCCGGGCTGGTGGACACGAGCGTGACCGGGCAACCGATCAGTTCCTCGATCCGGCGGATATATTTGATCGCCTGTGCCGGCAGTTCCGCCCAGCTGCGCGCGCCGGCGGTGGTTTCACTCCAGCCGCCGATCGTCTCGTAAATCGGTTCGGCCTTTGCCTGGTCCTGCGCATGGGCGGGCAGATAGTCGAACCTCTGGTCGCCGATCTTGTAGCCGACACAGATTTGCAGTTCCTCAAACCCGTCCAGCACGTCAAGCTTGGTGAGCGCAATGCCGGTGACGCCCGACACGGCGACCGACTGACGCACCAGCACCGCGTCGAACCAGCCGCAGCGGCGCTTGCGCCCCGTGACCGTGCCGAATTCATGGCCCCGCTCGCCCAGCCGCTGGCCGACGTCATCCTCCAGTTCGGTCGGAAAGGGGCCGGAGCCAACGCGGGTGGTGTAGGCTTTCACGATGGCCAGCACGAAGCCCGCGCCATTGGGGCCAAGGCCGGTGCCGCTCGCCGCCGTGCCCGCCACCGTGTTGGACGAGGTGACGAAGGGATAGGTGCCATGATCGATGTCGAGCAGGGTGCCCTGCGCGCCTTCGAACAGGATGCGCTTGCCTTCCGCCTTCGCCTTGTTGAGCGTCAGCCACACCGGCTTGACGAAGGGCAGGATGAAGTCGGCGACCTCAGTCAGGTCGGCCATCAGCGCGGCGCGATCAATCGGCTTTTCGTTGAAGCCAGCCCGCAAAGCGTCATGATGGGCGGTCAAACGGTCGATCTGAAGATCGAGATCGTCGAGATGGGCGAGGTCGCACACGCGGATGGCGCGGCGGCCGACCTTGTCCTCATAGGCCGGGCCGATGCCGCGACGGGTGGTGCCGATCTTGCCGGCGCCGCTCGCATCTTCGCGCAGGCCGTCAAGGTCGCGGTGGAAGGGCAGGATCAGCGGGCAGGTTTCGGCGATCTGGAGGTTGTCGGGCGTGATTTCGACGCCCTGCCCCTTGAGCTTGGCGACCTCATCGCGGAAGTGCCAGGGGTCCAGCACCACGCCATTGCCGATGACGCTCAATGTGCCGCGCACGATGCCCGAGGGGAGCAACGAGAGCTTGTAGACCTTCTCGCCCACCACCAGCGTATGGCCGGCATTATGCCCGCCCTGGAAGCGGGCGACGACGTCCGCGCGTTCCGACAGCCAGTCGACGATCTTGCCTTTGCCTTCGTCGCCCCATTGAGCGCCGATCACGGTCACATTTGCCACAGATACAGTCCTCCGCCCGCCGCGCGGACCGGCCATGCCCTTCGACGGGACTCGGCATGCCGGTGGGATCAAGTTGGACGCGCAAACGCCCGGTGCGGGGCGCGCGTTACCTCCCCAAAGCTGGCGCGTCAAGGCACGCCCCTTACACTTTGATACAGTGGAACGGCTTTACGCCGGGCCGCTTTTACAGCGATCATGCATCGGAGTGCGATCGAAATGGTGACATGATGCGCGAACGATTTTCCCTGTTTCTCGTCCTGTTCCTGCTGGCGGCTGGGGCGGCCGACGCCCAGAGCCCGCATGAACGACGGGGCGCGCGCATTGCAGAGGAACAAGCAACGATGCCGGGTGGGCAGACCATGGCCTATGGCAAGGCTCCCTTGCAGACTCTCGATTTCTGGGCCGGTCGGGGGGCTAAGGTGCCGCTCGTCATCTTTGTCCATGGCGGCGGCTGGAAACGGGGCAGCAAGGATAATGCGACCGGTCAGTTCAAGGCGCCGCATTATACCGGCCTGGGCTATGCCTTCGCCTCGATCAACTATCGCCTCGTGCCCGACGCCACCGTCGAGCAACAGGCGCAGGATGTCGCGGATGCGATCGCTTTTCTGCGCGGAAAAGCGCCCGCGCTACACATTGATCCCGACCGGATCATAGTGATGGGCCATAGCGCGGGCGCTCATCTGGCTGCGCTGGTCGGCACCGATATGCGCTATTTCGGTAGGGCCGGTCTGAAGCCCGACGCGGTGAGGGGCATCATCCCGCTCGACGGCGCCGCTTATGATGTCGCCGCGCAAATGAAAGAGGCCGGCCGGTTCATGGCTGGCACCTATGAACAGGCGTTCGGCACCGATCCGGCGCGGCAGAAGGCTCTGTCGCCGACATTGCATGCGGCTCAACCCAATGCGCCCGCCTTTCTCATCCTGCATGTCGATCGAGCCGACGGCACGGCGCAGGCCAATGCCCTGGCCGCCGCGTTGAAGGCGGCCAGAACGCCGGTCGAGGTCCATGCCCTCGACGGGCGCGGCCTGCGCGGACATATGCAGATTAATCGGCATATGGGCGATCCCGATTATTCGGGGACGATCATAGTGGACGCCTGGTTGGGCAAGCTGTTCGGCTAACCCTTGCCCTGCTCTCCATAAGCGCGCGGTTCCGCGCCATCCAGCCAATGCGAGCAACGCTGCGCCGCGCCATCCTCCCGTGCGGACAAGGCGGCGACGGTGTGCCAGCCGTCCGCGCGCAATTCTGCTGCACGCGCCGGGTTATGGCCAAGCGGCAGGAACAGACGACGGGGGCTTTCGCCGCCGAAACCCGCGTCGATCAGCGGATCGGGATAGAGCGAAAAGCCCATCGCGGGTTCGTCGGCTCCATCGGCACGGGCGATGGCATAGCTGCCGCCCCGGCCGATTTCGCCGACAAAACCCTCGGCGAAAATCGAGAATCCGAACCAGTTCTGAAATTCGAAGCCGTGGCGTTCGGTCGGATCGAGCGTCAGGGTGATGTCCCAGCCGATCGGCTTTGCGATGGCGCGCAGGCCCGCGATCCGGCTGTCAATCGCGCCGCCAAGCTGGGCACTGAACGCCTCCAGCCGCGCCATGGCCGCGTGGAAGGGACCGGTTGCCTCGATCAGCGGCAGATAAGCGGCGGCGGCCGGGCTGATCGCCGCCAGTCCGCCCGCATCCTTCGCATCCAGTTCGGTGCGAACCGCCTCCACCTCATGGGGCGGCAGCGGCAAGGCATCGGCGGCCAGCGCGTCGATCAGGTCGGGCAGGGTGAAGTCGATGGTGATGCCAGTCACGCCGGCCGCCGCCAGCGCCTCGATCGCGACGTTGACGATCTCGACCGCGGCGGCGACGCTGTCGCTGCCGATCAGTTCGGCCCCGACCTGCATCTTTTCACGCTCGGGACGAAGCTGGTTCGCTTGCAGGCGGATCACCGGCCCGGCATAGGACAGGCGCAGCGGGCGCGGGGCCGCGCCTAGACGGGTGGCGGCGATGCGCCCGACCTGCGCCGTCATGTCGGGGCGGAAAGCCAGATTGCGCTGCGACACCGGGTCGACGGCGCGGACCAGATCCTGCGCGCGCATCGATTTGAGGCGCTGGGTCAGCGTATCTTCAAATTCTGCGAGCGGCGGCATGACCCGTTCATAGCCATGGGTCGCCACCGTATCGAGCACGCGCCGCGCCAGCCGCGCGGAGGCTTCGGCCTGCGGCGGCAGGCGGTCGGACAGGCCCTCCGGGAGGAGGCTTGGCGGGATCATGATCATGGAACAGGCCCTTTAATGTAATTTCGGGGTTAGGCCATCCCCATCGGCCGTTCGGTTCGAGCTTGTCGAGAACCAGGTCTCGACGACGCTTCCCGACAGGTTCGAAGCTGCTCGAACCGAACGGTCAGTGTTTGGGATAGTTAAGCGAAGCGCAGCAGCTTCACCTGCTTCACGCCGGTCAAGTTGCAGATTTCCCAGCGCAGCGGTTCGGTGACGGTGCCATCGACCGACAGCAGCAGCACGGCTTCACCGCCCTGGTCGCGACGGCCAAGGTGGAAGGTGCCGATATTGACTTGCGCCTCGCCCAGCGTCGAACCCAGGCGACCGATGAAGCCGGGCGCGTCCTGGTTGACGATATAGAGCATGGTGCCGTCGAGATCGGCCTCGACCTTGATGCCGAACAGTTCGACCAGGCGTGGCTGGGCGTGACCGAACAGGGTGCCGGCGACCGATTTGTCGCCATTGGCCGTGGTGACGGTCACGCGGACCAGCGTCTGATAGTCGCCTTCGCGGTCATGGCGGACTTCACGGACATCGAGACCGCGTTCCTTCGCCAGGAAGGGCGCGTTGACCATATTCACCGTGTCCGAATAGACGCGCATCAGGCCGGCAAGCACGGCGGCCGTGATCGGCTTCTGATTGAGTTCGGCGGCATGGCCCTCCACCTCGACCGCAACGCCGGTGATCGCGTCGCCCTCGAGCTGGCCGACCAGGCTGCCCAGCTTTTCAGCGATCGCCATATAGGGCTTGAGCTTGGGCGCTTCCTCGGCGGAGAGCGAAGGCACGTTGAGCGCATTGGTGATGCCGCCGTCGAGCAGATAGTCGCTGAGCTGTTCGGCGACCTGGAGCGCGACATTGACCTGCGCCTCATCGGTCGAAGCGCCCAGGTGCGGGGTGCAGATGAAGTTCGGCGTGCCGAACAAGGGCGAATCCTTCGCCGGTTCGGTCGCGAACACGTCCAGCGCGGCGCCCGCAACATGGCCCGAATCCAGCGCGTCCTTGAGCGCCGCTTCATCGATCAGTCCGCCACGTGCGCAGTTGATGATGCGCACGCCCTTCTTGGTCTTGGCGAGGTTTTCCTTCGACAGGATATTGCGGGTCTGGTCGGTCAGCGGCGTGTGCAGCGTGATGAAGTCCGCCTTCGCCAGCAGCGTGTCCAGATCAGCCTTTTCCACGCCCATTTCGACGGCGCGTTCGGGGGTCAGGAAGGGATCGAAAGCCACAACCTTCATCTTGAGGCCGAGCGCGCGGGTCGCGACGATCGAGCCGATATTGCCCGCCCCGATCAGGCCCAGCGTCTTGCCGGTGACTTCCACGCCCATGAAGCCATTTTTCGGCCAAAGCCCCTGCTGGGTCTGGGCGTTCGCCTCAGGCAGCTGGCGCGCGAGCGCGAACATCAGCGCGATGGCATGTTCGGCGGTGGTGATCGAATTGCCGAACGGCGTGTTCATGACGATCACGCCCTTGGCCGATGCAGCCGGAATATCGACATTGTCGACGCCGATACCGGCGCGGCCGATGACCTTCAAATTGGTCGCGGCGTCGAGGATGTCCTTGGTGACCTTGGTCGAGCTGCGGATGGCGAGGCCGTCATAGTCGCCGATGATGGCGATCAGTTCTTCGGGGGTCTTGCCGGTGATAACGTCGACGTCGACACCGCGCTCCTTGAAGATCGCAGCGGCGCGGGGGTCCATCTTGTCGGAAATAAGAACCTTGGGCATGACGAATTGCCTTTCTGTGCAATTCGTCATCCTGACGAAAGTCAGGATCTCGGGCGGCTAGGGTCTGCCTAGAGGCCCGAGATCCCAGCTTTCGCTGGGATGACGGGATAGTTGGGATGGTTTGGTTCAGGCGGCCTTGGTCTGGGCATAGGCCCAGTCGAGCCAGGGACCGAGCGCTTCGATGTCGGCGGTCTCGACCGTCGCGCCGCACCAGATGCGCAGGCCCGCCGGGGCATCGCGATAACCAGCGATGTCATAGGCGGCGCCTTCCTTTTCCAGGAGGGCGGCGAAGGCCTTGATGAAGGCTTCGTCCGCGCCCTCGACGGTCAGGCAGACGCTGGTGGTCGAGCGCGATGCGGGATCGACGGCGAGATGGCCAAGCCATTCGCGTTCGTCAACAATTTTGCCCAGCGCCGCGGCATTGGCGTCGCTGCGCGCGATCAGGCCGTTGAGGCCGCCCAGCGACTTGCCCCACTCCAGCGCGAAGATCGCATCTTCGACGGCCAGCATCGAGGGCGTGTTGATGGTTTCGCCCTTGAACACGCCTTCGGCCAGCTTGCCCTTCGCCATCAGGCGGAAAACCTTGGGCAGGGGCCAGGCAGGAGTGTGATTTTCGAGGCGTTCGACCGCGCGGGGGCCAAGAATCAGGACGCCATGGCCGCCCTCGCCGCCCAGCACCTTCTGCCAGGAGAAGGTGGCGACGTCGATCTTGGTCCAGTCGATCTCATAGGCGAAAACCGCGCTGGTGGCATCGGCGAAGGTCAGGCCTTCGCGGTCGGCCGCTATCCAGTCGGCGTTCGGCACGCGCACGCCCGAAGTGGTGCCGTTCCAGGTGAACAGCACGTCGTTCGAAAAGTCCACGGCGCCAAGGTCGGGCAGTTGGCCATAATCGGCGCGGATGACCGTGGGGTCGAGCTTCAACTGCTTGGCGGCGTCCGTCACCCAGCCTTCGCCGAAGCTTTCCCAGGCGAGCGTGGTGACGGGGCGGGCGCCCAGCATGGTCCACATCGCCATTTCAAAGGCGCCGGTGTCGGAACCGGGCACGATGCCGATACGGTGGGTGTCGGGCAGGTTCAGCAACTCGCGCATCAGGTCGATGCAATAAGCGAGGCGGGTCTTGCCGATCTTGGCGCGGTGCGAGCGACCAAGCGAGTCCGTGCTCAGTTTGTCGGCGCTCCAGCCCGGAGGCTTGGCGCAGGGGCCGGACGAAAAATAGGGGCGGGCCGGACGGGTAGCGGGCTTTTCAGCAGGCGCAATGGTGGCGTCAACGGCAGTCAGATCAGTCATGTAATGCGTCTCCTTGCAGAGAGCACGCGCGGCGTTGGGACCGCGTGGCCCGCCGGCCCCCCTAAAGATCGCCGCGAAAGAGTCAAGCCGAATGTCGCAATACGACGAGCCGAGTGGCCGGTTAACTTTCGTAAAGGATTGCGATGGTAAATACCTGATTCATGGAAAAGTGGGCGATGGGCAATCTGCGCGGCGCGGCCACGGCCGGGCTTCTGGCAGGCATGATGGCACTGGCGGGATGCGGCGGCGACCTGGTGCCGCGTGGAAAGGTGGCGCGCGCGTCGAAACCCGTTCGCGCGCCATCGCAACCGGCCCTGGAAACGCGGCAATGTTTCGCAAGGCTGCAATCCCAATCCGTTGCCTTCACCCCCCTGCCCGACCGGAATTTCGGCGGAGGATGCAGCGCGATCGGCAGCGTTAAGCTGCTCGACATCGGGGTTCCGGCGACTGGCCTGGGCGCGATGACGTGCAACCTCGCCGCCAATTTCGCCGCCTGGGCGCGCTATGGCGTGCAGCCGGCCGCGCGCTTGATCCTGGGCGCGGAGATCGAGAAGATCGAGACGTTCGGCACCTATAATTGCCGGCCGATCGCAGGCAGCGGCAAGCTGAGCGAACATGCGCACAGCAACGCCATCGACGTATCCGCCTTCGTCCTGTCCGACGGGCGCCGCATCACAGTGCAGCAGGGCTGGCATGGCGACCAGCAGACGCGCCAGTTTCTGAGCCTGATCCACGCCAGCGCATGCAAGCGTTTCAATACGGTGCTCAGCCCGGATTATAACGCCGCGCATCATGACCATTTTCATTTCGACATGGGCGGGCGGGGCGGCTTCTGCCGCTAAGGCGGCGGGGCGCTTTTTGCCATTCGCCGGCCCCATGGCGCGCTTTTGCGCCAAAGCGGTCTTGGCATTGTCATCCTCGATGCCTAATTGGCCTTGATGACAAGAAAAGAAATTGAAGAACGTAAATTCCGTCCGGCCCGTGAAGAGGCGGACGAAGCCGCCAAGCAGACCGGCACCCCGCAGACGCAGAGCGCGGCCTATCGCTTGGCCTTCCAGGACGCGGAATTCCTGCTGCGCGAGGATCTGCGTCCGGTCCGTTTCCAGCTGGAACTGTTGAAGCCCCAGCTGCTGATGGACGAGGCGCGAATCGAATCGACCTTCGTCTTCTACGGTTCGGCGCGCATTCCAGAGCCTGACCAGGTCCAGGCGCGGATCGAGGCCGCGACCACGCCCGAACAGCAGCGGATCGCCGAGAAACTGGGCGCCAAGGCCCGTTACTATGAGGAAGCGCGCAAGCTGGCGCGCATAGCGGCGCAATATCCGGTGAATGAGGCGGGATGCCGCCATTTTGTCGTCTGCTCAGGCGGCGGCCCGTCGATCATGGAAGCGGCCAATCGCGGCGCGCAGGATGTCGGCCAGACGACGATCGGCATGAATATCGTCCTGCCGCATGAGCAGGCGCCCAATCGTTTCGTCACGCCGGAGCTGAGCTTCCAGTTCCACTATTTCGCGCTGCGCAAGATGCATTTCCTGCTGCGCGCCCGAGCGCTGGCGGTCTTTCCCGGCGGGTTCGGCACGTTCGACGAGATGTTCGAACTGCTGACGCTGATCCAGACCGGCAAGATGAAGCCTATCCCCATCCTGCTATACGGCAGGGATTTCTGGAACCGCGTGGTCGATTTCGAGGCGCTGGCGGACGAAGGCGTGATCGGGCACAAGGATCTGGACCTGCTTACCTGGGTCGAGACCGCCGAAGAAGGCTGGGCCGCGGTGCAGGCTTTCTACGAGGATAGCGACGCGCCCGTCTGCGGCTGATCGCGCCACGGCGTCGGCGTGGTTGAGGCGAGCGAAGGTTGCGCTTGTCCCCGCAGCGGATTAGGGCGCGGCCCATGCGCGCGGATGTGACCCATGTCGACACCTGGATCTTCGATCTGGACAATACCCTCTACCCGGCGAAGGCGGACCTGTTCGCCCTGATCGACGTGAAAATGGGCGAGTTCATCCAGGGCCTGCTGGGCTGCGACCCGGTGATCGCGCGGCAGACGCAGAAGCGCTATTTCCTGGAGCATGGCACCACCTTGTCGGGCCTGATGCATCATCATGGCATCGAACCGCGCGAATTTCTCGACTATGTCCATGATATCTCGATGGACCGGCTGGAAATCGACAATGAACTGAACAAGCTGATCGCCGCGCTGCCGGGCCGCCGGTTGATCTTCACAAATGGCGACGCCGCCTATGCCAGGCGGGTGCTGGATCGGCTGGGGCTGGCCCATGCGTTCGAACTGATCCACGACATCCACGCCTGCGAATATATCCCCAAGCCCGATCCCAAGGGCTATGCGGACCTGTGCAACGTCCATGGGGTCGATCCGACCCGCGCCGCCTTTTTCGAGGATATGGCCCGCAACCTGCGCCCCGCCAAGGCGATCGGCATGACCACCATCTGGGTCAACAACGGATCGGAAGCGGGCAATCATGACCATCATCCCGATTTCATCGACTTTGAAACCGACCATCTGACGCCATTTCTGGCCGACATCATTGGGGAAGCAGCATGAGCCAAGACCTGATCACCACAATCGACGCCGCCTGGGAGGATCGGGCCAACGTCAATCTTCAGACCCAGGGCGATGTCCGCCAGGCAGTCGACAAGGCGCTGGCGCTGCTGGACAAGGGCGAACTGCGCGTTGCGGAACCGACGAGCGATGGCTGGCAGGTCAACCAGTGGGCAAAGAAGGCGGTGCTGCTGTCCTTCCGCCTCAACGACAATGTCATGATCGACAATGGTCCGGGCGCGGGCCATTGGTGGGACAAGGTGCCGAGCAAGTTTGCCGGCTGGGACGAAGTCGCCTTCCGCGCGGCAGGCTTCCGCGCGGTGCCGGGCAGCTTCGCCCGCGCGGGTGCGCACATTGCCAAGAATGTCATCCTGATGCCGAGCTTCGTCAATATCGGCGCGTTCGTCGATGAAGGCACGATGGTCGATACCTGGGTGACGGTGGGCAGTTGCGCGCAGATCGGCAAGAATGTCCATCTTTCGGGCGGCGTCGGCATCGGCGGCGTGCTGGAGCCGCTCCAGGCCGACCCGGTCATCATCGAGGACGACTGCTTCATCGGCGCCCGTTCCGAAGTCGTGGAAGGCGTACGCATCGGCAAGGGGTCTGTGCTGTCGATGGGCGTCTTCATCGGCATGTCGACCAAGATCGTCGATCGCACCACCGGCGAAGTCTTCATCGGCGAAGTGCCGCCCTATTCGGTCGTGGTTCCCGGCAGCCTGCCCGGCAAGCCGTTGCCCGACGGCACGCCCGGTCCCAGCCTCTATTGCGCCGTGATCGTCAAGCGCGTCGATGCGCAGACCCGCTCCAAGACCGGGATCAACGAACTGCTGCGCGACTGATCCTTTTCATAAGGTCAAATTACCGTCGTGGCGGCGCTTTGTTGCGCCGTCACGGCCGATCATGACCGCTTTGTTGCAAGCCTTTCCTCCACTGACGCACGCTGAAATCCGCCCGCGATAATCGGGCTGCATCCTTCATGGCACTTTCGCATCCATGGAGGACAATATGGGACGCCCCTGGTTCGTCCACAGCGAGGCCGCGTCGCTCACGCAGCGCCCACCGCAACGGCTTTGCTTCTTCTTCAACGCCCAGATGCATCAGCTCTTCCACGCCCTGCCGGTGGCGATCGAGCTGTCGCGTGATCCCGGTTTCGCGGTCGATGTCATGGCCGCGACGAACGACCATCTGGCCCTTGCCCGCGACATCGCCGCCGCGCGCAGCGCCGGGCCGATCCGCTTCCTGCGCTGCGGCGGAGGCTGGATCGATGCGCTCACGCGCGTCATCGGTGCCTCGATCCCGCCAAAGCTGGCCGTGCTGCTGGCCGCCCGTCGCCAACTGGCAGGCTATGACGCCATCGTCGTGCCGGAGCGCACATCATTGCTGCTCAAACGCCTCGGCCTGGCGCGCGCGCGCTTCATCCATACCTGCCACGGCGCGGGCGACCGGGCGGTCGGTTATGACCGGCGGATCGCGCGGTTCGACTTCGTGCTGCTGGCCGGCGAAAAGCAAAGACGGCGCATGTTGGCGGAAGGGCTGATCCGAGAGGGCCATTATGCGATCGCCGGCTACAGCAAATTCGACCTCACCCAGCATCACGGCAAACCGCAGCGGCTGTTTCCCGAAAACCGGCCGATCATACTCTATAATCCCCATTTTTCGGCCAAATTGTCATCATGGCCCGCCATGGGGGAAAAGATTATTCGCCAATTCGCACGGGATGATCGGTTCAACCTGATCGTCGCGCCCCATATCCGCCTGTTCGGCAATCGTGCACGCCGGGAAGCGATGGAACGACGGCTGGCCGATCTTGCGCGGCTGCCCCATATCCATATCGACCTCGGCAGCCCCGCCAGCATCGACATGCGCTATGTCCATATGGCCTCGCTCTATCTGGGCGACGTCAGCAGCCAGGTCTACGAATATCTCGCCCGGCCCCGCCCCTGCCTGTTTGTCAACGCCCACCGCGCCAACTGGCAGGAGGACCGCAGCTACGGCCATTGGCATTATGGACCCGTACTGGAGAGCGCGCAGGGCATCGTCGATGCGGCGGCGAGCGCGATCGCGACGCACGCCGCCTATGAGGCCGCCCAGCGCCAAGGTGTGGCCCACACGTTCGACCAAGGCAGCGAACGCGCCGGTGTGCGCGCGGCGCGGGCGCTCGCCGCCTATCTCTCCGCCGACCGCCAGTCCGATACCGCGGCACCGAAAAATCTGTCCCATCTGGAGCTTGCCCGTGGCTGAGCCGCTTTCGCATATCTGGCTGGTCGCCCGCGTCTACGAACCGGATGAAGGCGGCGTGCAGACCTATGCCCGGGAAGTCGGCCGCGCTTATGCCGCGCAAGGCCGCCGCGTCACCATTTTCGCCAAAAGCTCGGCCGGGCCGCGCCGCGTGCAGGACGGCCTCATCGAGTTGATCGATGTCGGCGTCGCGTCGATGCTGACGGTCTATTGGCGCCTGTTCCGGGCCATGTTCGCCGCGTGGGGCGGCGGGCATCGGCCAAGCCTCATTCACGCCTGCACCTGGCGTGCGGCGCTGCCCGCGCTGTTGTTTCCGCGACCGCTGGTCGTCACCGTTCATGGCCGTGAGGTCGGGCGGCCACGCGGCCTCGCCTTCCTGCTGCTTCGGTTGACGCTTGGCCGGGCGCAGCGCATCGTCGCGGTGAGCGAAGTGACGCGCGGCCTGCTGCTCGACCGGATAACAACGCTCGACGATCGCACCGTCACGGCGTGGAACGGCGTGGTGATGCCCGCCGAGCGCGCCCCCACCCCCTTCGCCCGACGCGAAGGCGGCGCGCAATTGCTGAGCGTATGCCGGCTGGTCGCGCGCAAGAATATGAGCGCGGCGGTGCGTGCCGTCGCCGGCACCGCACAAGCGCGCGCGCGACTGCGCTACAGCATCGTCGGGCGCGGCGTCGATTCCGTCCGCGTGCGCGAGACGATCCGTCATTGCGGTCTTGCGGGCATCGTGACGATGGCAGGCTATGTATCGGCGGAGGAACTGGCCGCATCCTACCGGAATGCTGATATTTTCCTCCATCCCCAGATCGCGCTGGAGGACGGCGCGGAGATCGAGGGATTCGGCCTGTCGGTCGCCGACGCCATGGCGCAGGGCATGGTGTGCATCGTCGGCCGCGACGGGGGGCCATCGGAACTGGTGCGCGATGGGGTGACCGGCTTCGTGGTGGATGGCCGATCGATCGATGCGATCCGCACGGCACTGGACCTGCTGGTGAGCGACCCCGCGCTCTGCCTTCGCGTCGGCGAGCGGGCCAGGGCCTGGGCGGCGAGCAATCTGTCCTGGGACCGGCATGTCCGTTTCTGCCTGGGTGAGGGCGACCATGCGGGCTTGCCCGGCGCCGCGCTGGCACAGGCCGCTTGATGGGCGCGATCGTTCATATCGGCTATCACAAGACCGGCACGACCTGGTTTCAGGACAGTTTCTATCCACGCGTCCGCAATCGCCGCTACCTGCCCCGCGTCACCGCCCGCGCCGCCTTCCTGGCTTCAGGCGCGCTGCATTTCGATCCTGCGGAGGCGCGTCGAACGCTGGGCGACGCGGCGGACGACATCATCCTGTGCGAGGAGAATCTGAGCGGGGGACTGCATAATGGCGGCCTTGCCGGCAATTTGTCCAAGGATGTGGCGGATCGGATCGCGCGAACGCTGCCCGATGCAGAGATCGTGATTTTCGTGCGTGACCCGCTGTCGGCCGTCGTATCGGCCTGGCTGCAATATGTGAAGGGCGGCGGCACTTTCGGCCTGCGCCGCTATCTGTTCGGGCGTGAGCGGCTGAGCCCTGTGGCGCCCGAGCGCGACGAGCCGCCGGGCTTTTGCCTCGGCCATTTCGGTTACATCCGGCTGATCGCCCACTATGATGCGCTGTTCGGCCCCGAACGGGTCCATGTCTTTCGCTACGAGCATTTTCGCGCCGATCCACGCGGCTTTGCGGCCGCCTATGCCGCGCGTCTGGGGCTGGACATCGACCTGGCGCAAATCGACTGGCGCGCGCGCAATGCTTCGCTCAGCCGGCCGCTGCTGCGGATGGCGCGGGCCATGAACCTGTTCACCCGCCGGGCCGTGGCCGACAAGAGCTGGCTGATCCACATTCCCGGCTGGTATCGCCTTAGCCGCCGCCTGCTGCGGCGAGCCAACGCATCGGGCTGGTTTGGACGGCCGTTGACGACCGATGACCTGATCGACTCGGTGCTCCGCCATCGGCTGCGCGCTTATTATGCCCCGGATGAAGCCATGCTGGCCGTCCGGCTGCGCTGGCAGGATGAAGCGGACCGATCAGGGACGGTTTTGCGCTGGCGGCAGCGTCATGGCGACGATGATCGCTCTCCACAGACGCCTGCTCATTGTCGATGACGACGCCGCGCTGACGGCCCGGTTGGCCGATCAGTTTTCCGCTTATGGCTATGCCGCGGACGGCGCGGCGACGCCCGCCGAAATGCGCATCATGCTGACGCGCCGCGACTATGCGCTGGTCGTCCTCGACCCGTTGGTGCAGCCATCCGACGCCGCAGGACTGCTGCGGGAACTGATCGGTGATCACCGCCTGCCGGTCATTCTCCATTCGACCGCCTGTCAGGAGGCGGAGCGGATCGCCGCCCTGGAATTTGGCGTCGAGGATTGTCTGCGCAAGCCCGCCCACCCGCGCGAGTTGCTCGCGCGCATCCGCGCCGCGCTGCGCGGCCGGGTGCAGGAGCGCCAGTCCGCATCGCCGACGATCCGCTTTGCGGGGTGGCGCGTCGACCTGGAGACCGGACAGCTTTTCGATGACGCCGGTCGGTCGGTGCCGCTGTCGGAGGGTGAATTCCAGCTGCTGCGCGTGTTCGTCGAACATCCGCGCCAGGTGCTGGATCGCAGCCATTTGCTGGACCAGGTCTATGGCGATGCGAGCGAGCATTTCGACCGCTCGATCGACGTGCAGCTATGCCGGCTGCGGCGCAAACTGTCGGCCGGCGGCCTGAAAGGCCCCGTCATCCGCACGATCCGCAACGAAGGCTATATGTTCGTCCACGCCGTGACGAACTGAGCCGTCATTCCAGCGCCAGCAGCGCGAAGGTGGCGAGCCAATGTTCGCCCATATAGTCGCCCGCCACATGGGGCAGGCTGGCATCGAGATGCACGCCCGCCGCCTGTCGCGCCAGCAGGCTGACGGGATCGGCCGGCCCCAGCGCAGCGGCAATCCCGCGCCAGCACCAGGCGCGGCTGAGGTTCAGCCCGTCGAGATGCGCGATCTTGCCGTCGCTGCGGTCCGACACGATCGCCGGCGTGAACAAGGTTGCGGGTTCGCCCTGCGCCAGACGGGGCAGAAACTGGTGGAACCAGGCGGAAAAAGCGGGTTGGTCGAGCAACCGGCTCATCAGCAGCGCTTCGCACAAGGCCGGGGACAGGAATTCATCGCCTCCCGGCTCCCACGCCTGGCAGGCACGATCCTGACCGAACCAGCTTAGCGCCCTTTCCTCGATAAGGGCCGCCAGCGCAGGATCGCGATCCTGCGCCCAGTCATGCGCATGGATCAGCGCGAAAGCGATGTTGAAATGCGTGCCGACGCGGAGCGGATAAGTGAGCTTGGGCAGAAAGTCATGGAAGCGCGCGGCGAAGGCGGCGGCCAGCGGCGCGATCGCCGCGGCCCAGGGCGCATCATGCCGCGCCAGTTCGCTGTGCAGTGCGAGCAGCCAGGCCCAGCCATAGGGCCGTTCGAACCCGGCGCTCATCGGCCGGTCGAGATAGGCGCATTCGCCCGCGATCCTTTCCGGGGTCAGCATCATGTCCGCCCGCTGCCGGATCGCGGCCGCCTCCGCCATCGCGGGGTAGAGTCGCATCAGCCGCATCACCTGCCACCAGCCATGGACGCAGCTATGCCAGTCGAAACTGCCGTGGAAGATCGGATGATGCTCGGATGGCGCCCGCGCGTCTTCCGGCCCGTTCAGCACCAGATCCATCTTGAAGGGATATTCGCGCCCGAGATGAGACAGGGTGAGCGCGGCGAAGCGGCTGGCGATGTCTTGGCTCAGGAGCGTCATGGGAAAGCCAGCCAATAGATGAGAAGGATGTTGACGATGAGCAGCGGGATGGCGGTGCCGACCTGCCGCTTGATGACGCCATGCTTGTCTTTCAGCTCCAGCAGGGCGGCGGGGACGAGATTGAAGTTTGCCGCCATCGGCGTCATCAGCGTCCCGCAGAAACCGGCCAGCATCCCGATCGCGCAGACGATCGCCGGGTCGCCATGATAGGTGCGGATCAGCAACGGCAGGCCGATCGCGGCGGTCATCACTGGAAACGCGGCGAAGGCATTGCCCATGACCATGGTGAAGAGCGCCATGCCCAGGCCATAGGCGATGACAGCGCCGAAGAGGCTGCCCTGCGGAATGGCCATGCTGACGATCTGGCCCACGACGTCACCGACCCCCGCCAGCGCGAACACCGCGCCCAGGCTGGCGAGCATCTGCGGCAGGATAGCCGCCCAGCCGGCCGAGTCCATCAGGCGCCGGCCCTGTTGCAATGGCTCGACCGGCGCGGCGCGCAGCCACAGGCACCCGACGGCAGAGGCAATCAGGACGCCAAGCGCAAGCGCGATCAGCGTCGCCTGCTTCCCATCGAACCAGGCAGGCGCCTGCTTGAAAAGGAATGTGCCCGCCAACGCCGTCGCCGGAATGATGAGCGCGATAACGAACAGGCGGTTGCCCAGGCGCGCCGCGCGCTCCTGCCGCACCGCGTCGGGCACTGGCCCCTGGCCCCGGCCCATGCCACCCAGCCCCGCCAGCGCCACGAGGCCCAGCAGCAGCACGCCATTGCCCAGGTCGCCCAGCGCATCGCCCGCCCACATGCTGAGCGACAGCAGCGCCCAGAAGGCCGCCGTCGTCCAGCGCCGCGGATTGGTGCGATCACGCGCGCCAAGTAGAGCGAAGGCCGCGAAAACCGCGCCCGCGAGCGCATAGACCCAATGCAGCGTGATCATGGTGCGCCCTTCCCGCCACGGCGTTTCAGCCGCCGGTCGAGGCGCCACAGCCGAAAGCCATGGATCAGGAAGGCGGCGATCGCGGTCGGGATCGCCCAGACAGAAAGCTGGAGGGGCTCCAGGCTGATGCCATATTGCTCAAGCAGTCCCTTGATGAGCAGGATCGACCCGATGGCGAGGAAAATATCCTCGCCAAAGAAGAGGCCGATATTGTCGGTCGCCGCCGCCCAGGCCTTCACCTCGTCGCGCCCGTCATCGTCCAGACCGCCGGCCTGCGCCTCGGCCGCCGCCTCGGCGATGGGGGCCACCAGCGGGCGCACTGTCTGGGCATGGCCCGCCACCGATGTCAGACCCACCGCCGCCAGGCCCTGTCGCAGCAGCATATAGCCCGCCAGGAACTGCCCCACCGTCGCGCCGCGCATCTTCGCGATCAGCCCCCGTGCCCGTTCCTGCAAGCCATAGGCTTCCAGCAGGCCGACGACCGGCAGCACGATCCAGATGATGCTGACATAGCGCGCTTCGTTGAAGGCCTTGCCGAACGCGGCGAGGATCGTCAGTGGGTCGAGACCGGCGGCAAGGCCGGTGACGATTGCCGAAGCGAGGATGACGAGCAACGGATGGAAGCGCAGCAGAAATCCGGCGACGATGACGGCAATGCCCAGCAACACCCACATGCGCTTGTCCTACTGCCCCGGCCGATAGCGGCGCTCGACATGGCCCGCCAGTTCGTCGGGATAGAAATAGACCGGGCGCAGCTTGCCCTGCGCGTAGAGTTGCGACTGGTCGTTGAAATGGGGGGAAGCAGGGTCGCCGCTTTCGCCGCCTACGCTGACCGCTTTGGCACGAACCCGGTCGCCAAATTCGACCGCCGCGATGAAGCTGTTGCCGCTGGTGCCATACCATTTGCGCGTGCCCGGATAGGCGCGCGCGCCGAAAGAGGCGAGCGAACCCCAGCGCGCCGAACTGAACGGCACGGGAATGCTGGGCGCCTGATCGTCGAACGTCTGGGTAATGGCGCCGGTCAGCCGTTGCAGCCGGTTAATGGTCCCCCAAGGCGTCTTCCAGCGCCCGAAATCCTGTTCCAGTCGCGTGACGACAGCGGCCAGCAGCCGCAATTTCACCTCGGCGGGGGCCAGGGTCATGCGATCATAGAGGGTGCGCGGCGTCCCTTGCGTTTCGGCAAGCGTCCATTGCCGCAAATCCTCCGCCCACAGGCAGGCGATGCTGTTGGGCACGGAATCAAGGCCCCAGCGATAGTCCCAGCCGCGCAAAGCATGGATCGGGCCGGCCAGTGCGTCCTTGCGTGCGTCGCCCGCCGGCAACCCGTCCCATGCGGCGATCAGGGCAGGGAGCAGCCGGGTGAAGGCGGGTTGATAGCTGTCGAATGCGGCGGCGGTGAGCGTATCAAGCGTATAGTCGCGGCCCGCCGCC
>NZ_AYOY01000196.1 GCF_000508185.1 Sphingobium sp. C100
GGGAGCCGCTCCCTGGATCAGGAGAGCGGCTCCCGCATCTTTGACCTTACCAGGTGCAAAAAACCCGCCGGTGCAGAGATGCGCCGGCGGGTTTTTGTTTTTAAAAACGCCGGTGCGTTTCAGCGATCGAGGGTGATGTCGTCGAAATACACGGTCTGATGTCCGTTGGGGTCTGCGCTACGATAGCTCCCCAGTTCGAAACCGAGCTTTGAACTGACCCCATAGCGTTTGGGATCGAAGCCCCACTCCACAGGATGGTCGACTTTCTTCACATCATTGAGCCAAAAGGCGACGCGACCAATCATGCGTCCATCCTTATCGGTGGACTGAAGGACGAAAGAGAAATTGTTCCAGTCGCCCTTGCGGACCTGGCCGCGGAATAGAACCCCATTATCGCGCCGGTCGTAATATTTGAGATTCTGCGCCTGCGGGTTGCGGGCGACGATGATGAAGTCCTGAACATCAGGCGATTTATCTTTCCGCCGGGACTGCGGAACGATGCGCAGCGACAGGATGGGACCGCCGGGGTTGACGGTCTTAACCTTACTCGCCTTCCCGACATCTTTGGGCTGGAATATCTGAAAATGGATCATTTGATGGGGCGGCGTGTCGTAATTGTCCCCCAACTTCATAGCGAAGCGGATGCGTGTGACACGATTATCGCCAATTACCATGCGCCCCTGCTCCCCGCCCGGCAGCGATTTGTAATGTGACCAGAAGCTGTACATGATCTTGTTCTTCGCCGCCCCCTTTGCGCTGGGATCAAGCGAGATACGCAGGCAACTAGGCGGCGTATGGCACCCTTGGGAGACCAATTGCGGCCGATCGGCAGCGCGAGTGCCCTTGTCGATCGTGGCGCGGAACTCTTGGTCGCTGTTTGAATCAACGATCGCGGACGCGCCTTTGGCGGCCATAGCCTGCTTTTGATCAAAGTCGAGCGTGAGGCGACGCTGCGGTTGAGACAATCCCGCTGATCCTGCGGCACTGCATAGCAGCACGATATATTTGAGAGGCGGCTTCTTGACGTTCATACCACTCACCTTCTGGACAGTAGGTAGTCGGAACGTGCGTCCTAGCAAAGTGATCCGCATTGCAGATCGTAGCCCGGCAAAATGCGATTAGCCGAACAGGATAACCCGACTAACAAAAATTCTATCACTAATTTGACTCATTCGCGAATGGCGTCAGAGAGTGCGATTTCGGCACCGAGGCGACCTAGCTAGGGCAGCTATATCTCATAGGAGATAATGTTGACCCAATCGCCCCCACTTCGCGCCATCACTGTTGAAGAAAAAATAGAGTTTTAACGCGATATTGTGAGCAATTGCCGGGGCCAAAATAATTGCTTGTCTGAATCGGTAGCGGCGCTGGCGAAAATTCTGGCATGTATGCTTAATGACGAATATGCCCATTTTATCTGACAAAGCGCTAAGTGCGGCTACCGGCGCAGAAGTTTTATTTTATCGGGAGCGTATTCCTCAAGTCCATCGTCGATCAGTCGTTCTAGACCGTCAAGCGCCCGCGACGGATTGGAAAACTCGATGCTTCGTATTTGCCAAGGAGCGAAACGCCACCATTGAAGCCGAAGTAGTCGCTCGACCAACAACTCATCGAAACGATATTTCAGCACACGCGCTGGAGAGCCAACGGCAATTGCGTAAGGTGGAATATCCTTGGTCACGACGCTGCGCGCGCCAAGCACGGCACCATCGCCAATGGTTACCCCATTTTTGACGTACACTCCGTGCGCAATCCAACAATCATTTCCAATGCGAGTTGGTTGTGGTCGATCCAAGACAGCATTTTTCATGTGGGATTGGCGATCCACATCATAGGCTTCCTTAAACTCAAAGCCCTCTCTCAGATCGAAAATGCCGCCCTGATACTGAAAGGGATGCGTACTAAGCCAATCGACAGGATGGTTTCCCTGACCGATGTGAAGCCCATTCGACAGAGAACTATAGCGGCCGATGTGCGTGTGATAGAGAAAGCCTCCGCTAACATAGGAAAAAGCACCCATGGAAAAATCATGAAAAATGCGGGTTTCCGCGATCCGAGCCGGAGGCTCCAATTCGCCCCAGAATCGCGCAATATCTTTTGAAGCAAGGCTATGATTTATTCCAAAGTTTCGAAAAGATTCGACAACATCTTTATCTTTATTGCTTATTTCCATGAGCGTTATCCCCGCCTGTTCAATAATCCGCCAGCGTCGGGCGCATACTCCAAATTTCGGCTAAATCAGGGTAAAGAGAATGCATATGAAGGATCTCATCCGCATATGCGCTATTTAGAAATTCAATATCCTCAGGCTCCACTATAGGCGGTTCAATTTCAAGCATTTTCTTGTATCGGCTGTCTTCCGCTTTTAGACGCCGGACCTGTCCAAGACCATCTTTGAAGGCCAGAACGCCTTGATCGTATATAATACGAAAATTGGCGTTGCTATCTTCCTTTGATTTTCCCGAGTTCGCGGGATCGACGGCGTCCGCATTCAAACCCAGCCAGTCAAAAATGATACGGTCAAAATATAATTTATTCTTTGCATATCGTTCTAAAAAGAAAACCTGAATTTGGTCATCAGAAAAGGCATGTCGATAACTTTCAATATGATCTGAATAAAAACCGATATCAACTATACCAAATTTCCTAGGCAAGTGGCGAATGCGATCCTTACTTTCGAGCCGGCCCATCCGAAACTGGTGAAAAAACGCCGAGATCGCTCGCAGTGATGGATGACGTAATATTATAAGAATTTTTGTTTGATCACCGAGCAACGATCTTATCGAGTCAGGAATCGCGGGTTTGCTGCGGCGGGGGATTTCAACAAATCGAGTGTCATCTCGGTCAGTCCATAAATATCCCGGCGTAGCATCCAGACGATACGCATATTCACCCGCGCGAGCATATCGACGGAGATAAGCATCTATTTCCATGTACCAATTGCTTTTCGAGAAGAAGTTAAGCTCCTTCTCCGGTGGCATGAATATTTCCGGATGCGCCGCCAATCGCGTTGCCAGCGTCGTTGTTCCTGCCTTCTGCGCGCCAGCTATGATGAGGTTGGGGCGAACATCTAAACCCATTAAACTTAAATCTTTCAATTTGTTAGCCGCCCCTCGAAAGAGGGGGGCTCTCGCTACATGTCCCGTCAGGCCTTCGTCTCAATTCGCGCACGCCAGCAGGCGATGCCTGCTTCTTCCAGTTCTGGCCTATCAATCATATATTCCGCAACCATAAACCCGTCGCGGGCATAGAAATCGGCATCATCGCCGGGGAAGGCATCGTTCCAGCGCGCGGCGTAGCTGTAGCGGTTGTGGATGATGAAGCGTCCCCGCCCCTTCGTCCGGCCTTCATGATGCGTCACTGTCGAGCCGGCAGTATATTCGAAGACGTGGCGGCCATAACCCAGACGGTAGCAGAGGTCGATATCCTCCTGACCGTTGATGAAGATCGGGTCGAAACCGCCCACCGCCGCGAAATCGGTTGCTCGCACAGCGAAGCACGCGCCGGTGACGGCGCGGTAACGGCGATTTGCTGCCACCAGCGGAGAGTCCGCCGCCTCATCGACATAAATGGGGTAGCCCAGCGCCGTCTTGCCCGAAAAAACAACACCGACGCATTGCACCCTACCGTCGGGGTAAAGCAGTTTGGGCTGGGTGCCCATCACTTCAGGATCGGCGAGCGGCGCCAGCAGCGGATCCAGCCAACCCGCCCGAACTTCGGTGTCATTGTTCAGGAATACCAACCGCGAACCGTGCGAAGCGGCGAACCCAACATTGTTGCCGAGCGAGAAATTGAGATTGTCGAAATTGTGGATGACCGTAACGCGGCCGTCACGCTCCGCCCAACTGTCCAGCAGGCCAGAGGTTTCGTCATCACTGCCATTATTGACCATGATGATCTCGATCTTCGCCCGGCCACAATGGCGCGCCAGCGCATTCAGGCATTTGTTGGTCAACGAATATTGATTGTAAACGCAAACGATGATCGACACGAGGTCCGGGTCACGCTGCGGCGCCTGACCGCGCAGGCTATGCCAGTCAATCATCATCTGGTTCAGGGATAGGAAGCGCCGTTCGGGCCCCACGCGATGCCGGACATTGTCGATCGGCTCGCCAACGGGGGCGTCACGCCACGCCGGCCTGACAGCCAGCACTCCCTCGTCATAGGCTTTGGCAGCGAGATTGCGCAGTTGCTTCATGCGGCCCGACCCAAAGGCAGCCTTCACCTTGCGGACATAGTCGGGATGGCGTTGATTGACGATTTCCATCGCCGTCTTCATCAAGCCTTCCTTTTCAGCGCCAAAACTGGCCGTGCGCTGGTGATAAACATAGGCATGGGGCGAAATGAAGTTTTTCCATCCAGCCTTGATCGTCCGCATACAGAAGTCGTTTTCCTCACCATAGCCGCGGGGAAACGCCTCTTCATCGAACAAACCGATATGGTCCATCAGGTCACGGCGGATATACATGCAGAAACCGTTGCCGGTGGGAACGTCGATCGGATCGGATTCCTCCGTGAAGCTGATGATCCGTCGCGCCCAATCGTCATAGGACATATCGTCCGGCTTGGGATTAACGATATTGGAGGTGGGGAAGGAGAAGGCACCGGAATTATCGCCCATGGCGGTAACAGTACCCGCCTTGGGTGTCCCGAACGCCACTTTGCGCATTCCCTCAATCCAACCATCATGGACGATGGTATCGCTGTTAAGCAGCAATATATCATCCTCAGCCGCCCAACGGATGCCGCGGTTGATGGTGCGCGTATACCCCATATTCTGCGGATTGATCATCAGGTGGAAGCCAGGATTGCGGGCGAAACGGTCCAGCAGCGGCTGCACACGTTCATCGCTGCTGCCATCGTTGATCATGAGCACACGGTGTCGCGTGAGGTCGGTGCGCGTCAACACTGATTGCAGGCAACGCTCGACCGCATCGGGAGCATTATAGACGGGAACGATAATCGTGAGACGCCGCGTTTCATCGGCTCTGAGCGCCACCGGTTCGTTCAGGATTGCCGAAAGCGCGTGGCGCAGATTATTGCGCAGAACCACTGGTGCGAACTGTCGCAATATCTTTTCCCGGCCAGCCTCTCCCATCGTGGCGATGCGCGCGGGCTCTTTACAGAGAAGTTCCACGCGAGCGAGAACCGCGTCGACATCCTTATAGTTGACTAGAAAGCCGGTCTGCCCGTCATCGATCAGTTCGGGCACCGCACCCCAGCGATAAGCGATCACCGGCCGCCGGGCGGCCTGCGCCTCTGCGACGGTACGGCCGAAGGATTCGGCAAAATGGGACAGGGCCAGCACGACATTGACTTGCGCCATGGCCTGAGCGGGGGATTCGGCATAGCCGGCAAATTCCAGATTGCCCGGCAAGCCCGCTTCCTTCAGTTCGGCTACATAGTCATTATCAGGGCCGATAACCCGGAAAAACGCATCGGGCACGGTCGATTCGGCACGACGCGCCACCTCGACGAAATCGGCGATCCCTTTTTTGGGAATGTTCGAACTGACGATGCCAAAGACGATCTTGTCCTGGATCGGATTCGGCATGTCGAGCGCATCCACCTTCGCCACATTGGGCACATGGAAACTACGACGGCTATGGGCGAACAGCTTTTGCGTGGCGGCCGAATTGGCGACCACATAATCAGTCTGCTGCAAAATACGATCAATGATCCCTTGCGCATCCATGCCCATGCGGTTGCATAAATGTTCGTCATGATCGATCAGTTCGCGCGCGTGGACAGCGGTGAGCCGCCCCGTCCGGCGCGCCGCGATCAGCGGATCAACCAGCACGATCGTATTGCAATATACCAGACTGATATTGCACTGCTCGATAATATGGGTGAAATCCTCAATCGAGGCTTCGTCAGGCCCCCGGTTCTTTGTCCATTGATAATAAGGGAAGGCGAACAGGCCGCAGGATTTGCGGCGCAGCAGTTCGATATATTCCGCATTCCCCTCTTGAGGCACCGTCACATAAACGTTCAGGCGCATCTGCGCGAGTGCTTCGAGCATATCGATAAAACTGCGTTCGCCCCCAAACATATGAGCGTTGACCTCATGGGCGCACAGCAGGACGGACGGCGCATTGTCGATAACCGCAACGCCCCCCTGCTTCCACGCGGAAGGATCGAGCGCGCGTCGGCGAGGGGCAAGCCTGCGGCCTTCGCGAAAGCCGTTCCGGACATAATGCAGCAGCGGATTCATCCCGGCGGCACCGACATCCGGGTTCATCTCGAGATAGCCGGCGGTACTAAATCCAGCGGAAGGGTCTCGCTTCAGCAACACGCCGAGCCAAAGATAATGTTCGGCGGCGTCCAATCCGAGAATCTGCACATCGGGGTAGTTTCGAAGATACCAATCCTCATCAAAGAGGGGCGATTGCTTGATCAGCGCTAAATGTTCGGCCGGAAAAGTTTCCGCTAGAATGACTTTCTGCACTTGGCCCCTCGCATCGCATCGTAACTCACAGATGGCCAGCACTTGCTGACCCTCCACAATCCCCTCCCACCGCTATACGCGACATATGACAGTTGGTCGTCAATTTTGTTGAATAAACTCAGATTGTACTCGCAGTTGCAGCAAAGCAAGTACAAAGCTGACCGTTGCAATTGCAGTTCTGTCAAACTGTGCGATTAATAGGCTGTTTTCCCGTCGAGAAAATGAACCTGGGGCCTAGATCAAGCCCTGAATTGAGCAGTTGCAATGCATCTGGGCCAAGCGCTCATGGCAACGGATCCAAGCCGCCGTCGACCACCGATTCACCCGCCTTTCCTATATTCTCCTGCCCTGCTCGTCACTCGAGATGAACCTCCTTCACCACCCTGGCTGTCGATTCGCGGAGCGACGCCATGGCCGGTGCGGAGAAGGCCGTTTTCACCAGGCGAGCATAATCGGGATAGCGTTGCATGACCACATCAACGCCCACCTTGATCAGTTTGTCCTTCTCGCCCTTGAAGCTGGCGGTGCGGACATGGAAGACGAACGACCAGGGCGAAATCAGGTTAACCCAGCCCGCCTTCATGGCGCGCATACAGAAGTCGTTTTCCTCGCCATAGCCGCGGGGGAAGCCTTCCTCGTCAAATGTGCCACAGGCGTCCATCATGGCGCGACGAATATACATGCAGAAGCCCGAACCGGTCGGCACTTCGGGGGCGGCGCAGTCCATCGCCCCCTGAACCATCATCAACGCATATTCCTCATGCATCAGATGCGCGGGCTTGTCGCACTTCTGGTTGAATGTGGGGAAGGAGAAGGCGCCGGCATTATCGCCCATGGCTGTCACCGTGCCCACCCCCGACCGGCTGTAGGCCGTAGCCCGCAGTCCTTCGAGCCAGCGGGGTGTGACCACGGTGTCGCTGTTCAACAAGATGACGTCCCGTCCCGCCGCATGGGCGATGCCAAGATTGATCGTCTTGGTGTATCCGAGATTCTTCGGCGATCGCATGATGGTGAGACCGGGAGTTCCTGCGAACCGATCAAGCAAGGGCGCGATCGCTGGATCGGGGCTGCCGTCGTCGATGATCAGCACCTGCGTTTCGCGCAGGTCGCTATGTTTGATGACCGATTCGATGCAGGCGCGAACCTCCTCAGGCGCATTATAGACCGGGATAACGATCGTGCAGGGCAACGCCGCGCCGATCGTCTGGGCAACCGTGGGGCGATGCTCCGCCCCCTGGACATCTGCGTCTTCCGCCATCGGTCGGCCGGTAACCTGCTCATAGGCCTGCGCCACATGTTCCCGCAGCCGTTGCTGCGAGAAATTCTGCCGGATGAAAGCGGCGCCCTTTTCCCCCATCTCTGCAATCTTGTGATCATGTTCGCACAGATCGACCACGGCATCGACGACGCCGGCAACATCCTTGAAGGGGACGAGGTAGCCGGTCTGGCCATGTTGCACGAGTTCGGACAACGCGCCCCAACGATAGGCGATGACCGGCCGGTTTGCGGCCAGCGCCTCCGCAACGGTGCGACCGAAGGATTCAGCGAAGGTCGACAGGTTGAGCAATATGTTGAGTTCCGACATGGCGGAACGGGCGCTGTCTTTGTAGCCAGCGAAGATCAGATTGTCCGGGCGTTCGCCGTTGGCGACTTCTTCCATCCACGCGTCGATCTGGGCGGTGCGCGGACCGACGATGACGAATTTGGCGCGGCTGGTGCGGGCGGCGGCCAATCGCGCGACCTCGACGAAGTCGGCAATGCCCTTTTTCGGGATGTTGGAACTGACGATGCCGAATTTGATAGTGTTGCCAAACAGATTCCGCATCTCGAAATCCTCGACCGTGACCGCATTGGGCACGTAGAGGGTACGATCTCCACGGGCGAACAGATCGCAGGTCGCGCGGGAATTGCCGATCAGCCAGTCGGTGCGGCTGAACATGGTGCTGACAATTTCTCCCGTCGTCTGCTTCATCCGTTCCTGAAGCCCCTCGTCAAGGGAGATCAGTTCCCGCACATGGGTCAGCGCCACGCGCCCCATGCGCCGGGCGGCGGCAATCGGTTCCAGCAGCACGATCGTATTGGCATGGACAATATCGACTGCATGACGGGCGATGATGTCGGCGAAATCGAGCATCAACCAGGCATAGCAGTCGCGATTGTCCATCCATTGCGGGTAACGGAAGGCATAGGCCCCCGCGCACAGCTTCTGGATATGTTCGATATAGGCGCGGTTATTATCGCTCGGCAGCGTCATGATGACGTTGACGGGCATGTCCGCAAACGCCTCCAGCATGTCCAGCAGGCTGCGTTCACCGCCGAAAAGCTGATGACCCGAAATATGGGCGCAGAGCAGAATGGTGGGCTTTGAAGGATCGACTTCCTTATAGCCCCGATACCAGACGGGTCCGCGCGGCATGGCGCCATCCCCCGCCAGCGGATTGCCCAGATGCGCCAGCCTGCCGTCGGATTTGGGCTGCGCGGCGACGCCAGGGGGCAGCATGGCCGGCTTGAGGCCCGGAACTGCCTGCACCGCAGACTGGAACGCCGCCAGATTGGTCGCACCCCAGCGTTGATCGGGTTCCAGATAGGTGCCTTCGGCCCATTCATTCCAGGCATTGATGAACATCAGCGATTCAGGGGCGCTGTTATGCTTAGTTTCCTGCTCTAAAATGCCCTTGATCCAGCGACGGAATCCCTGCGGGGTCGCACCCTGGAAAATCCGGGCATCGGTGAGCCGTCGTGCGGTATTGTCCCACCCCAGCATCGTGCCGCGATGCACTGGCCAGTCATAGCCGTCGCCATATTTTTCTATGTCGCCGTCCACTACGGCGCCATAATCAAATATGTCGCCCCCGAAATCCTTGTGCAGGTCATGCACCTTGTCGCGCAGGTCGAGCCGGGCACCTTCATGGGGGGGAAACAGGACATAGCTGTCCAGACCATGGTCCTGCGGCTGTCCCGCCAGCGATTCCAGACCGAAGCGGACGGCGCAAAGATGAATCTCGCCCAACCCCGCCTTGCGGCATTCTTCACGCCAAATGCGGGCTGTTTCCAGCCAGTTGGGAATGATCGAGATACGGTAGACGAGCAGCACCGGCTTGCCGCAATAGCGAATCCAGCGCGGATCCTTCATCATCGGGATCATTTCGTGGATGAAGGCCGTGTTGGTTTCCAGCGAATAATCCTGCTGCATCAACACATGTCGGTTCTGCCCGTCCCAATTACGGGACCAGTTCTCATTCGCCCAGCAGACACAGAAACCGGTGTCGATCCGCGACGATCGCGCAAATTGTTCGATGGGTTGGTTCAACAGCTTTTTGCCGTTGAACCAGTAATAATAAAAACAGAAACCGTGGATGCCGAATTGGCGCGCAAGATCGGCCTGCATCACCTGAGTATCTTCCAGGCGCAGGTCATAATAGCCCAGGTCCGCCGGCACGCGGGGCTGATAATGATGCCGGAACAACTGCCGCCCGCGAACCACGTTCGCCCATTCCGTAAAGCCCTTGCCCCACCATTTGTCATTTTCCGGGATTGGGTGGAATTGCGGCAGGTAGAAGGCCACGGCCTTCAAAGTGCGATCGGTCGCCACCGCCGGTACGACGCCGGGCGTACTGTCGCGCGTTTCCATTGCGCCTTCGCGGGCAGCCGCGGCGAGCAGGGCAAGAACCGTCGCGCGTCCCGGAAATTTGCTCGCATCGCCAGGCCCGGCGAGTTCCGCAGGCCGCACGGCAACTCCCAGAACGCGGGCGAGGAGCGGCTTGAACCAGACGGCACATCCCTCGGGAATTTGCAGAACGCCCTGGCCCAGAGAAAGCCCCAGACGGGGCAAGGCGGTGTTGAGCGCGGCCACCAGCATCTTGGACGCGGGGTCGTCCCGGTTCAGCGCCGCCGTCCGCGCGCCGCCAAGGCCCCATTGCGGATCGTCATGAAAGGCTGTTTTCTGATTGGCCACCCGGACGATCTGATCGCCGGGCAGATTGGCGACCGCGTCCTGCGGCGAAAGCCACAGGGCGGCGGCGTAGCCATCCAGAGCGCCCGAGCCTGCTACCCTGGCGAAACAACGCGCATTCCCGACTTCATCGGCATCGCCCAGCAGCGTCAACGATCTTATCGTCGCAGGCAGCGCGGCTGCGTCGAGTCGTTCCATCGAGCCAAGCAGAAAAAGATCGACCTCGCCCAGCCCGGTCAACGCCTGCTGGACAAGCGCGCCATCATTTTTCGTGGCAAGATTGGCGATAACCGCAACCGGCGCCTTGGGTTCCAGACCGCGTAGTCCGAAAGCATCGGTAGCATGACGCACTTCGCATTTAAGATCGGCGCGCACCGCTTCCTTCGGCCGATCCAGTTCGACGGTCTGTTTACGCGGCGGCAAGGGTTGGCGCCCCTCGCCCTCGCCAAACCGGATATAATGGATGAGCGAAGCCATGCCCGCGGCCACGACATCCGGGTTCGTCTCCATATAATGGCGCGTGTCGAACCGAGGGCCGGGGTCGCGATCCAACAATAGGCCGAAGCGGACAAAATGTTGCAGCGGCGTAAGGTCCAGCAGCTTGGCGTCCCGGAAATTTTCCACATACCAGTCCGCGTCGAACAGCCCAGACTGCTCGACTTCCCGGGCGAGATCATCATATTTCAGCATCATCGGCCTTTTGCAGCAATGAATGGGCCAGAAACCAGGCCCTGTGCGATCACGTTACGCGTGTTTCTGGTCCTCAAGCGCCGCCATGCTGCGGCGCAAATCTTCCATCGTACGGTTGACCGCGCGTCCTTCACGCAATCCGTGATTCACGAAATGCTCCGCCGGATCGACCCCCGCCTGAGCCACATCCGGATTCTGTTCCAGATACCAGGCTGGCTCGAACAGGCTGTGCTTCTCCATCAAAGCGCATTTACGCTGCACCCTGACGTTTTTGGGGAGAAAGCGCGGCGCGGACTGCTTGAGCAGCGCATTAAGCAGCCGCGTGAACAGAAGTTGGAACCTGTTGGCGTGTGACACCAGATCGGCGACATGCGCGTCGCGATCCTGCGCCTTCTGAAGCGCCTTCATCAAGCCAGAAATCTCCTTGAACCGAGCATCAAGCGCAGCCTCATGCTCACGCCTCGCGCCGGCCAAATCGTCCTTTGCAGCGAGCAATTCCGCCTTCATCTTTTGCAGTTCGTCCTGCGCCCTGCGAACCTGGTCTTCAGCCGCTTGGCGCGCAGCCTTTTCGTCCGCCGCCTGCGCGCGCAAAAAGCGCAACTCGGCCGCACTGTCTTCGGCGATCCGCTGATGCTTCGCCGCTGCATCTTGGGCCGACATCAACTGGCTCTCCAAATTCTCCAACGCTTCGCTTCCTTCGTCCAAGATATTTTCACCGCTCGCCATGGCTTGCCTCATGACTTCGCTCCCGGATCGCGCGGACCTGTCCGATCCTGTCCCGATCGACCGAGATGCGGCCGGTATAGGCGTCCGTGGCGAGAACTCATATGTTCGAGCCTGCTTCAGCCAGAGCGCGCAACGCGGCCATTTCGGCATTGGGCGACCTGCCTTCCGCCATGCCGTGCCGGATGAAATGGAGCGCAGGATCGAGAGTGGAGACCGCTACATCTGGATAGGTCGTGACATACCAGTCGGCGTCAAAAGCGGCATGTTCCACCAGCAATCTGCGCTGCCGCTGTTCGGTTTTCCGGCGGGTGAATTGGGGAAGGGGCAGCACGGCCTGCGCCAGCATGGTTTCAAGGGATGCCAGCAACCGCCGATACAACGCGACGCTGTTATTCTGGTTGGCAATGGCGGTTGCGCGCAGAATCTCCTTCTTACGCGACACATCTTGCAACATATTTTCGGCGGTCCGGACGGCCTCGTCATGATCCTGCCTGGCCTTCGCAAACTGCGCATCCCTGTCTTGCAGGGAAGCACGGGCACGCGCCAATTCCTCGGCTTGCCGAGCATTTTCTTCCCGTGTGGCGGCCAGCTTGTCGTGGTGCTCGTGAAGGGTGGACTCGCGTTCGGTCAATATGGTCCGCAACTGCTTGATCTGTGCCTCGCTGTCTTGGAGGGACTTTCGCGCATGATCCAGCGACCGGCCATTCTCATCCCCCATCGCTTGCGCTTGCGCCAAATCAGCCTCGCGCTGGTTCACCGTCGCGCGTAACTGCTCGAGTTGATCGTCGCGCTCTTGCAGCGAACGCTCTATCATCTGCTTCGACTCTTCCAGCGCGCCCGCAGCGTGCCGCGCTCGTGACAGCTCCGCATCTCGCCGGCCCACCGTCGCCCGAAGTTCTTCCATCTCAACCGCGCGTTCCGCAAGCATGTGCTGCGTTCGCGCCTGGGACTGCCTGAACTCCTCAAGCGCCTGCCGCGCGCTTGCCAGCTCTGCTTCACGATGGTTGACGGCTGTACGCAGCTGCTGCGCTTCGATCTCCCGCTCATGCAGAGACTGTTCCGCAGACATTCGCGACCGGCCGGCCTCTTCCAGGGCCTGCGACAGTTCCGCCGCGCGTTGGTCGGCCGACGTGCGCAGCTCGTGCAACTGCGCATCGCGCTCGCCCAGTGAACGCGCTACCTGGTCCAGCGACTGGCGGCTCTCCTCGAGGGCTTGGCGCGCCTGCGCAAGTTCCACCTCGCGCAGTGCAAATTGCTCGGTAAGCACCGCAATTTCCTGGAAACGCGCCTTGAGAGCCGCTTCCGCAGCCGCCCGCGCCCGCTCCAATTCCTTGAGCTGGTCATGGCTGTCGGCCAGCGCGCGCTCCAGCGCCGCCTTGACCTCCGCGTCGGCTTGCCGTTCGTCGTGCGCCACCTTCTTGGCGTTCAACAGCGCCTCTGCCGCCTGCTCGGTCTCCAGCTGACGCTGGCGCAAGGCGCTTTCGGTTTGCGCCAGACTGTCCTGAAGACGAACGATATCCGCCTCATGCGTCGCCCGCTCCTGCGCCAGCTGCTCGGTCAGTTCACGAGAACGGTCTTCCCACTGCTTCGCCAAGGCCTCTGTCTGGGTCGCCTTCAACTGATAGTCGGCCGACGACTGCTCTGTCTCGGCAAGGGTTCGCAGCGCCTCCGTCAGTTTCCTGGTTTGCGCGTCCAGCGCCCCTTCCTTGGCGGAAAGGTCACCACGCAACGATCCCAGCGCCTCTTCACGCTCCGCCAGTTCCTTGGCCTGCGTCTCCAGCGCCTCATTCCGGGCGGTCAGTTCACCGCGAAGCGATCCCAGCGCATCATCACGTTCCGCCAACTCCTTGGCCTGTGTTTCAAGCGCCTGGTTCTTGGTGGAGAGTTCGCCGCGCAGCGACCCGAGCGCATGATCGCGCTCCGCAAGTTCGCGAACCTGCGTTTCAAGCGTCTCATCCTTAGCGGAGAGTTGGCCGCGCAGCGACTCGAGCACCCCGTCGCGCTCCGCCAGTTCCCGAGCCTGCGATTCCAGCGCCTCTTCTTTGGCGGAAAGCTCCCCACGTAGTGATCCAAGCGCCTCATCGCGCGCCGCCAGTTCCTGACCCTGCGTCTCCAGCGCCTGAATGCTGGTGGAGAGTTCGTCGCGCAAGGTCTGCAGCGCCTTGTCGCGCTCCGTAAGTTCCTGGACCTGCGCCTCAAGCGCCTCATTCTTGCTGGAAAGTTCGCCGCGCAGCGACTCGACCACCCCCTCACGCTCCGCCAGCTCCCCGGCCTGCGCCTCAAGCGTCTCCTTGTTGGAGGAAAGTTCGCCGCGCAACGCGTGGAGCGCCTGATCCCGCTCCGCCACCGCGGCATGCAACTTCTCGCGCTCCTGGGCACTGGCTTGCCGCTGCGCCGCGTCCTTTTGCTCCGCGACATCGGCGCGTTCCTTGGCAGCCTTGGCCGCAGCCAGGGCGTTCGCTACATCCGCCTCCAGCTTTGTCCGCAAATCTCGCAACGTATCGCGCTCTTTTTGGGTCGCGAGGTGGCGGCCTTCAAGCGCCTCCTTGGCACGCTGGATCGCTTCGGCCTTTTCCTGCGCCTTGACCGCGCGCGCCTCGATCTCCGCCTGCGCAGCTTTGAGTTCGTCACGCTGTTGATGGGCCTTGGCGGTCGCCTGCTCCATCGTTCTGGCGCGTTCGAGCAGCGCATCCCGTTCCTGCCGGATTTCGGAATGCTGCTGATCGAGGGTCGATTTGTCTGCTTCCAGCGCCGTCAGCCGACTCTGAACATTGGAAAGACCACGCTCAAGTTCCGCCTTGCTGGTTCGAAGCGCTTCAATTTCGGTTTTGGCGGCTGTGGCTGCGCTTTCCAATTCAGCTCGTAGCGCCTGCGCTTCTTTACGCTCATTCTGAAGCCGCGCGATTCTGGTGAATCGCTCCTCATTGTCCTTCGCGAGGGCACCGAAGGCATTGCCGGCCGCGCTGAATTCGGCTCGGATCGCGTCGAGCGCGGCGCGGCCAGCTTCGTCTTCGCCATTCGTCACGAAACCACTCAGCGTGTCATAGGCGTTGACAACCCAGTCCGTCGCGTAGCTCAGCGTTTGCAGCACCTGCGGCCCATCGCGATGATGCCGCATATCCGCTGAGAGGAAGGAGGATATTTCTCGCCGGGCCTTATCGGAATTGCGGGGCCAGTAGATATCGAGAATTTCCTGGGAACGCCGGATGACGCCCGCTGGATTCTCCATCAACTCATCGAAGGTCGTGAAGAGCCGACGCATCCCGCGCGTGCCCCGTTCGCCATCGAGCGTGTATCGCAGCCAGAGAAGGATGCCCTTGGACATCAGAAAATCATTGCGCCGCTCCAGGGAACGCGCCACTTCCACCGGATTACGCAGTGGATGTATCGCGACCTGCTCTATCCCCAACTCATCGAAGATCGCGCGCCAGAAGGGCATCAGGATGCTAAGCCGCGGATCCTTGAAAACGAACAATGGGGAATCGCCGAATTCGCTGCCGACCAGTTCAAGCGCGCGATCGCGGAACCGCTGCACGGCGGAAGATCGAAACCAGTTAGGATTAAACTCCTGCCATTCGCTCCATTCTCCGCCGCCCGAGACCAGCATCTCTTCGTTCAGATCCTTGATCGGCTTCGATTCCCAATAACCCGCCGCGTTCCATTGGTCGGCGCCGATCAAGCGTGGTGGCATGTCGCAGCCGAGCAGGTTGAGCGCACGCGACAGTGCGCTTGTGCCCGAACGGTGCATTGCAACAATCATAACGGCGGTGCGAGGGGGCATGGTCAAAGCAGCGTTGGAAGGATTTTCCCCATGTGCCTGATCCGGTTCTGGCTCACCCGCAACCCGCCCTTGCGCCGTCGACACACTATCGTTCACTTGTAACCGCCCCTTAGCTTCGCCGGTCGCTACATTCGGACTGCAACGCCCTGCCTGTCAATGAGAAACCCCCGGCGGCTCCGCCTAAACGCCGCAACTAACCATGAGTCATGACTATTTGCTGACGCTATTGCCATATGCTCAATTCAAGCCACGGCACGTTTTGCCGCGCTTACACCACCATTTGCCTCTATAGCGAATCCGCACCCGCAGAACCGCGACACTGAATTTTCTTTGAGGCCTCCATTTTAGCTTAGGCATTTGTCAAGACAGCGGATTTTTCGCACCGCAACATCGCCTTGCAATCATGTCAGGCGCATTCTAAACCTCCAACAGTTCGTAGGGAGCATCATGTGCGCAAGGGAATAATATTGGCCGGCGGGTCCGGCACAAGGCTGTATCCGTTGACAAAGGGCGTCTCCAAGCAATTGATGCCCGTATATGACAAGCCGATGATCTATTATCCGCTGTCGACGCTGATGCTTTCCGGCATTCGCGAAATTTTGATCATCACGACTCCCCATGATGCCCCCGCTTTCCGCGCTTTGCTGGGCGACGGAAAGGATTTGGGCATTTCGCTATCCTACGCTGTCCAGCCCGAGCCCAAGGGCCTCGCCCAAGCCTATCATATTGGAGCCGATTTCGTCGGCAGCGATCCTTCGACGCTCGTGCTCGGCGACAATATCTTTTATGGTCATGGTCTGGTTGACCTGTTGCTGAGCGCCGGACGCCGGGACGCGGGCGCCACGGTCTTTGGCTATTATGTCAGCGACCCCAAGGCCTATGGCGTCGTGTCCTTCGACGCCGACGGTCGCGCAGAGACGATCGAAGAAAAGCCTGAACAACCAAAGTCCAACTATGCGGTCACAGGCCTCTATTTCTATGATGGCCGTGCGGTCGATATGGCCCGCGACCTCGCCCCCTCCCCGCGCGGCGAGTTGGAAATCACCGACCTCAACCGCCTTTATCTGGAGGAAGGATCGTTGTCGGTGGAGATTATGGGTCGTGGCTATGCCTGGCTCGACACCGGCACCCACGGCTCGCTGCTGGATGCAGCCCTTTATGTTCGAGTGACCGAAGACCGCCAGGGCCTGAAAATCTGTTGCCCCGAGGAAATCGCCTGGCGCCAAGGCTTCATCGACGACGCGCAACTCGAAGCCCTCGCCTCACCGCTGCGCAAGAGCGGCTACGGCAATTATCTCTTGGACCTGTTGAAGGGTAAAGGTGCGATCGCATGAACATCGTCGAGACCGCCATTCCCGGTCCACTGATCATCGAACCGCGCATCTTTGGTGACGATCGCGGTTTTTTCTACGAAAGCTGGAACGCCGACAGCTTTCAGGCGGCGGGATTGAACCTGAACTTCGTTCAGGACAATCACAGCAAATCTGCGCGTGGCGTGCTGCGCGGACTGCATTTCCAGAACCCCAACCCCCAGGGCAAGCTGGTCCGCGTGGTCGCAGGCCGGGTCTGGGACGTGGCCGTGGATATCCGCCAGTCCAGCCCCCATTTCGGCAAATGGGTGGGCGTCGAGCTTTCGGCCGCGAACAAGCGCATGTTCTGGGTGCCCGAAGGCTTCGCTCATGGCTTCGTCGCGCTGGAGGACGGCACCGAGTTTCTTTACAAATGTACGGCGCCCTATGATGCCGCAGCGGAGCATTCGCTGATGTGGAACGATCCCGCCGTGGGTATCGAATGGCCGCTCGAAGGTATCGAGCCACAGCTTTCCGGCAAGGACGCGCAAGCCAAATCCCTGAACGAAATCGAGGCTTTCGCATGAAGACGTTGATCGTTGGCGCCAAAGGCCAGCTCGGACGCGGCCTGCAAGCCACCGCGCCGGCGGACGCCGTACTCACCTGCGTCGATGTGGACGAGCTCGACATCACCCAGCCAGATGCCGTGCGCGATTTCGTCGCGCAGGAAAAACCGGATCTGGTGCTGAATGCCGCCGCCTATACCGCCGTGGACAAGGCCGAGCAGGAAGAGGAATTGGCGCTCGCCATTAATGGAACGGCGACGGGCACGCTGGCACAGGCCGCGCGCGATGTCGGCGCACGGTTCGTCCATGTATCGACCGATTTCGTGTTTGACGGGCTGTCGGGCGTTCCTTACGCGCCCGATGCTCCAACTGGCCCATTAAGCGCCTACGGGCGCACCAAATTGGCCGGTGAACGCTTGGCTGGACCCGATGCCCTGATCGTACGGACGGCCTGGGTCTATGCCCCAACGGGCGGCAACTTCGTCCGCACGATGTTGCGCCTGATGGCGGAGCGGCCTGAAGTGCGTGTCGTCGCCGACCAGATCGGCACGCCGACCTATGCGCCGGGCCTGGCCGCCGCGCTTTGGACCATGGCGGCCAATGGTGTGCGGGGGATTCACCATTATACCGACAGCGGCGCGGCGAGCTGGTACGACTTTGCAGTCGCGATCCAGGAAGAAGGACTGGCGGCAGGGCTGCTGACACAGGAAGCGCGCATCGTGCCCATTCCCACCAGCGCTTACCCAACCCCTGCCACGCGTCCGCATTATTCCGTACTGGACAAGGCATCGACCTTCGATGCGCTCGGCGGCCCCACCCCACACTGGCGCGCCAACCTGCGTGTTATGATGCAAGAGATCAAGGCGCAGGGCTGACGACGGGCGAGGCCATGGCGCCCTCCAGCCCCAGCGCGTGGAGCAATGCCCGCGCGCTGCCCTCCCATCCTTCGCCCGGCCAGGGGGCGGGGTCGGGCAAACATAAAGTTTCCTGAATGCGCGTCGCCAACGCTTCGGGCGCGTCGTCGTTGAAATAATAGAGCCCCGGCCGCGTCAGTTCGCGAAACACGAGTAGATCGCGCGCCAGAACCTTGCGGCCATGCCTTAGTGCTTCGACGATCGGCAGGCCAAATCCTTCCCCTCGCGAGGCGACGACGACCAGCGTAGAGCGGGCGTAGAGCGCGCTCAACAGTTCGTCGGACGCGTCACGCAGCCATGTGAAGCGATCGCCCTGCTCTTCAAGCGCGGCCATGCGCGCCTGCAATGTTTCGGTACGCCACCCCGGACGCCCCACGACGACAAGATGAGGCGCGTCGCCGTCCATGCTCCACAAATGCTCCATCGCACCAATGAGACAGTCATGGCCCTTACGTGGTTCGATCGTGCCGACGATCAGGATACAGGGATGACGATCAAGGCGTTCCAATGCCTTGTGTCCCCGCTCGCCCATTCCGACGGTCGGACGGGACGCCTCGATCGCGCCGCTTAGTGGAATGACATAGCGGTCGATGGCTTCGCGCCGCGGCGCGCGCATTACATCCAACCAGTCGGCGAGGTCGCGCGCGACCTGATCAGAGATGCAGATCGCACGATCGGCATGACGCGCCAGAACCTTGATCCACTTGCGAAAGTTCCTGCCAGTGCTGACCGGAAACCAGTCGGGGCGCTGAAGTGGCAGCAAATCATAAACAAGGAGATTGATCGTCGCGCCAGCACGGCGCCACCGAGCGAGTTGGCGCTCGTGACGAGCAAGCCTGTGTGCCGCCAGATCAAGACCAACAAATATGTCACCTGCACCGGCACGCAGGATCGGTGTGGCAGGATCGGGCAGAGAAAAACGGCCCGTCGCTGGATCATATTGTGCGATAGAATAGCCCCGCCGTGCGGTGGCCGCGACGGGAAGCAGCTTTATGCTGCCAAGGTCGAGACTGTAAAGATGCAGCCAGATTGCCCGGACGACACGTTGGATGCCCGTTCCCGCGTCATGCTGCGCGATCGTCGAAATATCCACCAGCAAACGCTGGTGCGACCGGTCGGCCGCTGGAGGCAGCAATCGCCTCCGCAGCCGGGCGAACCAGGTCATTCCCCTTCTTGTGCCTGATAATAATCATAGGCTGCGTCCATATCGTCGAATTGCGTCAGAGTACCGCCCGACAATACTGCGGCCCGATCACAATGCGCGCGGATATATTTGTCATTGTGCGACACAATAATCATCGCGCGATCTGCGCGTTTGACAAACAGTTCCTGAAAACATTTGTCCTGAAAGCGCTGATCCCCGACCGCCACGATTTCATCAATGAGGAAACAATCAAAATCGACCGACAGAGAAATGCCGAAAGCCAAACGCGCGCGCATACCCGCCGAATAGGTCTTAATCGGCTCCTTCAAATAACGGCCGAGTTCGGCGAAATTTTCCACCTCTTCCGCCGCAACATCGGGATCCTTGTCATAGATGCGGCAAATGAAACGCAGATTATCAAGTCCGGTGAGCGAATGCTGAAACGCCCCCGAAAAAGAGAGCGGCCAGGATATGGACATCTCACTCGATATCCGACCGCTCGTGGGCTGCTCGACGCCGCCGATCAGGCGGATCAGCGTCGATTTACCCGCGCCATTTCGCCCCAAAATGCCGATCTTTTCGCTATTGCCTATCGTAAAACTAACATCACGAAAAACCCAATGTCGACCTGTTCGGGTTCTATATGCTTTGGAGACTTTATCCAACTGGATCATGCCGGCACCAAATTGCGGCTCACACGACGGATTTGCACCATAGCGGCAAAAGTGAAAGCCAAATTTATCATCGCCATATAACCCAGGTCATAATGGGGTGTAAAAAGCGATCCAAAAAACCCGTCCCGAACACATTCAATCCCATGCACCATGGGGAGGTAGAGAATCCATTCGCGAAAAGTCGGTGGCAAAGCATCGACCAGAAAAGCAGAGCCCGACAGGGGAAATAAGAGATAGCACATCGGATGCCAGAATTTATCGACCAGTTCAGTTTGATGCGACAGGGTACCAAGGAACATGCCAAGCGCACAGCCCCACCAAGCCAACATAAGCCACCCGACGACCACTTTCACCGGGTCTTCCGGCAAGCTCAACCACCCGATGGCCGCAAAGAAGAGGGTAAGGACGAAAAAAGACATCGCGACGCCAATCCCCTCCAGCAACAGGCGCGAGATAAAAATGTCCAGTATTCGTACGTTTCGATGATACATCAACGATAGATTCGGTTCGATTGAACCGACCAGCCGTGACGGCATATTACGCCAGACAAGCACGCTCGAATAGCCGGTAACTGCAAAGGCTGCGATCGGCAGACTGGAACCGCCATGTACCGATCTCGTCAACGTCCACATCAACGTGACACCGACGGTAAACAGCATCGGTTCCACAAAGAGCCAGAGAAAGCCTATATTGTGGCGACCATAGCGCGTAATGATCTCGCGCATAATGAGAGCCGCGATCACTCGCCGTTGGACCGCCCAGGATCGCAGAAGATCAGTCTGCGGCTCGCCCTGACTCTCCGTAGCCATTAATCCTTGTGTTCCTTAATGCCGCTGACCAGCATCGTCAGCAATGCCCAAACCACCAATCCGACAACAAAGGTATTGAGAATACCACGAAGCCTGCGCGGCTCCGCAGGATAATCAGGCTTGCTGGGTTCAACGATCCGCTCCACATAAGCGCGCTTGCGCCGCGCCTCGTTGCGCGCCTCCTGCAACGAACTGATGGCGGCCCCCAATTCTTTATCCGCGAGTTGGCTTTCGAGCTGGAGCCGCTGGAACTGCGCTGCCGTTGCCGCGAGGGATTTCTGGTTGCCCGCCACAAGTCCGATCTGCTGATCAATCTCTCTGCCCAATTGTTGTACGCGAGTCTGAAGGATCGGGATCTGGGGATTCTGCGGTGTGAAGGCCCGCAACTGGACCAGTTGAGTCTTGGTCGCGATCATTTCGTCCTGCAGCTTAGAGATCATCTGCAGTTGCACCGTCGCCTGCTGTTCAGGATCCACCACGCCCTCGCGGTTGCGATAATCCGACAGCGCGAGCGCAGCATCACGGGCGACCGCCTTTGCTTCTTCCAGTTCCTTGGTGGCATAGTTGATGAGATCGGAACGCGCGCGCTGGTTCAGTTTGTTGACCAGCGACTCAGCTTGGACAAGTAAACGACGGTTAATCTCATAGGCGTCCTGCGGCGCGAAGGCGCGAACGCGCAACGTAGTGATAGAAGACGCCGGTTCGTGCACAACCTCCATCTTCTTCATATAATATCTATAGAGCCGCTCACGTCCCCCAGACGCATCATCGGCATCGAAACGGTTGAGGAACGAGATGGACGGATTCCCGTAAGCCTTGCTGACCAGCCCATCGCGGTTCAACGTCTCAAGCGCGTCGCGCGAAAGAATATAGTCATGAGTGGCATAGCCCTCATTGCCACTACTGGAGCCACCACCCAGCTTCATCAGGGAACCCAAGCCAGAGCTGGACTCTTTTTCGGGACTGCGGACCACAAAGCGAGATTCTGATATATATGTATCAGAACATAGCGCGAAATATAAAATGGAGATTGCGGTAGGAACAAGTACCGCAACAACAAACAGGGTCGGTAATTTACCAACGCGTTCAGGAATTTTTATCATCGACACCCGTCAGCCCGTGGTTCGGGCTTGTGTTAGGAGCTGCTTCAGCCAAAGTCCAGCATATTGCAACGCGGCAACGGACCCACGCCACGGCTCGTCGGTTGCATTGAAGCACTCTTCCTTTGTAATCAGCAGAGGGCGTGCTAGGGCAAAATCCCAATCCTACTCAGGGGCTGTCTGGCATTATGAAAATCACGATGATCGGC
>NZ_AYOY01000197.1 GCF_000508185.1 Sphingobium sp. C100
GGCGCAGGGGGCTGTCACCGCCGCTCCCGCCGCGCGCGAGGCCGCATCGTCAAGCGGTCCTTGGCGGACGGACCAGCTCGGTTCAGGGTTTTGCGCGCAGCGTGGGGGAAGCGATCCGCTCATGGGGTGGATACCCCCGCGCAGCAGATCGCCTTTTCGAAGAGCATGAACTGGGCATTGTCTTTGCCGGGGGCGTGCTTGCCGCTCGTCCACAGCGCGCCAGGGCGCCCGATATTGACGCATTTGCCGCCCTTGACGGGCTCCATGATCTGGAGCTTGTAGCGGCTCTTGGTCCAGATCGGCTGGGGTTTGAGTGAGCAGCCATCCTCGGAATGGATGGTGAGCAAGCCCAGCCGCCCCATCATGAAGGTGGTGCGCGCGGCAAGGCCCGCCCAGGCCTCGACCCGGTCGCCCATATGGATGTCGCCGGCGATCGGATAGGTCGAACCCCATGATCCCATGCACCAGAACAGGGGATCGATGGCCTTGCCGGCGGCGGCCGCGGCGCTGTCCGCCATGCAGGCGAGCCCTGCGGCGGGGTTGCCGAACAATATGCCTTCCGGCTGAATGATCGCGCCCAACGTCCCCGACTGCCAGGTCGGCAGCACCTCGGTGATCAGCGCCACGTCGAACCCTTCGTCCTCGATGCAGGGCAGGTCCGTGAACATGTCGAGCATCTTCCAGACCGGCGAGATGTAGTAATGCGCCTGCGCGAAGAGCTTGGTGGTGTTGGTGCCGTCCGAGATCGACGACTGGCTGCCCTGAAGCTTGCCGCCGGTCGGCAGCAGATCGACGCCAAGGGCCATCATGCAACCCGGCTCGGTGACCACGTCCACCATGCGGTTGGGCGACCAGAAGCTGACCTTGACGCCGAACCAGAAGGTCGCGCCCTTGCGGCAGGCGCATAGCGGTTTGGACGCCGACTGCGCATCGAGCGCCTTGTCGAGCTTGTCGAAGCTGCCGACGCGCACGCCGCCGATGGTGATCGGGAAGATGCAGTTCCAGCGGACCTTGGTGATCGGATTGAAGATCGTGCCCGCCTCGCACTTCGAGGCATGGGCAGGCGTTGCCGGGATCAGCAGCGCGAGCGCGATGGCAGCGGCACCTGCACGCAGCGCGGAGGTGATGCGGGTCATGGTTTGCTGCCTCGCTTGCGCTCGAGATGGACCTCGGTGAGTTCGAGTTTCTGGCCGGACTGGCGGACGATGACCGGGGCGACGGTGAGTCCGAGCCGCTCCTTCACGCGCTCTTCGAGGATGAACAGCGCGCGGCCGTGCTTCTCGCCAAGCGAAAGCGCGTCGTCTTTTGCATCGCCGCCGCCGGTCAGGAGAATCCAGTCGGTGAGCGCGGCGGTCCGGAGCGCCCAGCCAAGATCGCGCGGGTGGACTATGATGAGCCGCTGCGGCAGCGACACATAGGTCAGCGGGTTGAAGGTGAAGCCCTTGGGGTAGAGCAGCTTGCCGTCGGCCAAGCGGATTTCCTGGTCGAGCGTGTAGAACGGGACGACGCTGCGAACCCGGTCCGCCTTGGCGATGCCGAGGGTGGCGCCCTTGAGCGCGCTCCATGCCGATCGCGGTCCGAAGCGCGGGGCGATGCTGGCAGGCTGCCGCGCCACCGCGGCCTCGATCTCCGCCATCGCGTCGGGCTCGGCGATCGGCCAGGTCCGGCCAATATTGGAGGTCTCGGCCCGCGCCGATCCGGCGAGGATCAAGGCGCCGACGATCATCGCGCCGATCAGCGCGGACTGGATCGCGACCACATGCCAGCCCTGAGGGAAACCGTCATCGTCCACGGCGGCGCTCCCTCCAATTGGGCGGCGGATTGCTGCTCTCGCCCCAGACGGCGCAGCACAGCCCGGTCGTTCCGACGAGCAGCGCGAGCCAGATGAGCGGGCGGGTGCCGTCGAGGTCGGCGCCCGACCAGATCAGCAGGAACGCCTGGACCAGCAGGATGAGATGCGTGCCGACCAGCAGGCGGATCGAGGACTGGCAGGGCGCGGCTGAGAAGATGCCGTTCATCGCCGCCTCCGCATGGGAAGCATGGCGCAGCGCGACCGGTGCGAGAGGAGCCAGCCCGAGACTTTGGGACCCAGGGTCGCGCAGGCGAGCACGAACGGTCCGCCGCTGATCCCGGCGACGGCGATCACCCCGGCAATGAACTCGAACCGGCCGAACTCGGTGAGGCCAGCCCGCACGAGGCCAACATAGGCCGCAGTGCCGATCAGCGGACCGGCCAGGGTCAGGAGCATCCTGTCGATCCGCCAGCGAGCCTGTTCGCCGGCCTGGATATATTCGGACTCGTCGCGCGCCCTCGCCAGCATCCTGACCCGGCCCACCAAGGTGCGGTTGGCCCGAACCAGATACTCGTGAAGGCTTTCGTCCGGCTCGCGCGGAACCTCGGTGAGATGTGCGTCGGACCTATAGGTGAACGGCTCCAGGCTCATGATTTCCTCCTGAACTTTGCGAGAAGGCGGCTTGCGGCGCCGGTGAGCCCGATCAGCATCAGGCCGGTCAGGAAGCAGCCGATGCCGACAGTGGCCGCGCCGGTCAGCGTCTTCGACATCGGGAGGTCGAGCGCGATACCGGCGGCGAGCACCAGCGAGGCGATCATCACCGTTTCGATAATGACGAGACGGAAGCGCCAGCCGAGCGCCTGGGCCTCGGCCCGCTCGGCGACGCGCGCCTCGATGATCCGTTCGAGTTCGTCGTCCGGGTTCAGTTCGAGCGTCATCTGGGCGGCATCGGGCTTGCGGGTCCGCATCACGGCCTCCCGCCTATGCCCTTAGGCGACAGCACCTCGGCGGGATCGACTCCGGCCAGTTCGCAGACCGCTTCGAGCGGCGAGCGGCCCTTGCGCACCAGTGCCTCGAACGCGGCGACCTCGTCGGGCGCCGACGTGTTGATCCAGTAGCTGAACGGATCGACGACAAGCCGGGCGATACCGAGGCCCAATGGGCTGTCGATGAACACTTCCGAATAGTTCGGCTTGTTGTTCCGGACCGATTTCAGCAGGTCGAGAACGAAGCCCGAATAGTCGAGGATCTTGTTCTCGACGGCTTTGTCGTAGGTCGAACCCTGGAGCAGGAACCGGGTGGCGGCATTCTCCAGGATGACCTGACCCGTGCCGCCGAACAGCATGAGGTCGTTCATGCTTTGCAGCACGATGCCGAAGCTGCCGCGATATTTCCGGGCGCGCCGATAGCCCTGGCTGAAGGCTTCGGCGAGGCGGGAGAGATCCTGCCCGTCGCTGCGGGTCATGAACTGCGCGGCCTCGTCGCAGAGGACGAAGCGCGGACGGTCGCGGGCGGAGAGATAGAGTTCCTGCGTCACCGCGTTCACCACCACCATGATGACCACGTTAAAGAGGTCGGGCATGGCTTTCAGGCGTTCGAGTTCGAGCACGACGAATTCGTCGCTCGATATGTCGAAGGTCGACGGCCCGTTGAAATAATGGCCGTAAGCGCCGTCCGACCCGAAATCGCGCAAGTTGAACGCCAGTTCGCGGGCGGTCGGCACCAGATGGTCCACCCGGTCGAGATCGGAAGCCGTGTTGGCCGGATAGGCGCCGAGCCATTCGCGCACCGCATCGATCCCGGCTTCGGCCCTCCCGCTATCGATCGCCCATTGCACCGCCGACTTCAGCAGGTTCCATTCCGAGGTGGTGACCGGCTTGCGGGTCGCGGCATTGGCCATTTCCGCGACGATCGCGACGGCCATCGAGATGGCGGATTCCCGGTCATCGCCGTCCATTGCGAGGCCGAGATCGAACGGGTTGAGCACGAGATGCTCTTCGCCCAGGTCGATATAGCGGCCCGAGCAGAGCGTGCAGAGCTTCCTATAGCTGCCGCCGATATCGATGATGCGGATGAGCGCGTTCTGCGCATAATATTGCTGGCACAGATTGTTGAGCAGGAAGCTCTTGCCAGCACCGCTCTCCGCCGAGACGACGAAATTGTAATTGTTGATGCGCGGATCGAACAGATCGAGCGTGACGAGCTGTCCCTTGCGCCCGGTATAGAGCAGCGCCGGTCGGCCGCCGCCCCGGAAATCGGTCTGGATAGGCGACATCAGCACCGCGGCGCGCGCCGGCAGGCGAAAATCGCGCTGCAACATGCGGATCGTGCGCTTGTCGGGATAGAGGCCGAACGGCAGGCTGGCCGCGAGCAGGATCGGATTGAGGTAGCTTTCCTCCTGGACCATCCAAGGCAGCGGTTCTGATTCCCACAGCCGCTTGGCGCGCGCGGCCATCTCGCGGGCCTGGGCACGGCTTTCGCCGAACACCCACAGGGTCGGGATCACCGAGACGAACCGGCTGTTGCCGATCTCGTCGAGCACCCAGCCGATTTCCTCGATCTGCTTGCCGACCTCGACCGCAAAGCTGCCTGCCGCCTTCTGCGCGGAGAGGATCTGCGCGCGCTTGTGGATCTCGAACGCCGAGTGATCGAACAGCACATTGAGGGTGAACAGGAACGGCCCGCCGATCTGATCGCTGTCCTCGCTGCTGCCGCGCATGCCGCCGGTCAGGCGATTGGCGCGTTCGGCGGTGATACGGCGCGGCGGCGACTTGGGCGTCAGGCAGCGGGCGACCTGGTCGCCGAGGAACACTTCCGGCCCCTCGAACGCGAAGGCCGGGCCGGCGTCGATGATCTGCTTGCGGATCGCCAGCGCGCGAGTTGCATCGCCTTGCGAGAACACGCCCGGCGCATGGTTGAACACGCCGTTGAAGATGCGGCGGTAGAAGGAGACCAGTTCCTGCGGCGGCAGCTTGCGAATGCCGAGTTTCGCCAGTTGCTCCTCGATCTGGCGTTTCAGGTCGCTGTCCATCGGCGCGCGCGTCTTGACCGACAGGAAGGTGCGGAAGTCGCGGATCGGGATGCCGTGAAGCGCTTTCAGCCCGGCGGTGCCGGCGCGCAGATAGTCGAAGGTCCGACGCGCCGAGGCCTGGATCAGCGGATCGGGGCGCGTCTTCAGGTCGAGATAGGCATCGAGCGCATCGTCGATCAGCGGATCGGCGAAACTATGAAGCTGGAGCACCGTCCCTTCGGGGAAATGTACATTGAGCAGGCCGAGCAGCGCTTCATGGACATGCGCGAACATATATGCCGAAGGGACCAGCTCCCAGGCATAGCCCCAGCCATCGTCGATGCAGAGGAAGGCTTCCTCCTCCTCGACCCAGGCGACGAGCGGCAGGAAGTCGGAGAAGCTGTCGCGCGAAACGCTCTGGCGCAGTCGCGCCAGCGTCATGCCATCGCGCTGGTCGACCAGCGCGCTCATGGCTGTTCGCCTTCGCCGGCGCGCTCACGCACCTGTTCGAGGATGGGCACGCGCGCGCTCGACGATTGCGGGCTCACCAGATAGTCGCCGACCACCCATTGCGGGCGCTCGAGGATCGAGAACACATAGCGCTGCATGTAGAGCCGGTCGGGCCGATGCTGGTCGGCATAGGGCAGGATCAGCGTGCGGATCGTGCGCGCGGGTTTGAGCATCGGCGTGACCGGCTGGTCGATCAGTCCCTGAAGCTCGCGATAGACGCTCTCCCGGTAACCGGCATAGGCTTGGGGATCATTGCGGCTCCGGCCGCCGGTCCGCGTGCCGCCACGCTCGCGCAGCATGGCCTTATCGCGGGTGACGGCAGGGTCCGACTTCGACGTCGCGCCCGCCACCGCGTCGGCATAGGCCTTCTCCGGGTGGATGCACTGGCCATGGTCGTCATTCTTGCAGGAGAATTTCTCGCTGTAGGGCGACATGATCGAACCGAGGGTCGCGCAGCCGCCCAAGGCCGAAAGCGCGGGGAGGAAGAGGATGAGGGCGGCGGCGCGTGTGGCGCGCCGGCGTTGTGTTTGGGGCATGGGGGTGGCTCCCTGGATATGAGGGTGCGCGCGCATCAGAACTTCGCGCCCGCGGTTGGCTTGATTTCGAGGGTCACGCCCTCTTGGATCACCACGACCACATCCTTGGCCGCGCCGACCTCGACGATCGGGCCGGCCTGGCGCGCGAGGTCGAGATAGAAGTCGGTGAGCTTCTCCGACGATCGCGACAGACCGCCAGCAATGCCCGCCTTGGCGGCATCGCCCGCGTCGAAGCTGCGCACCGATCCCAGCGCCGAAGTCGAGACATCGCCGACGGTGTTTTCGACCGTATCGGCGATGCCGGTGATCGTGCCGGCGATGAAAGCGCGGGCGAGAGCTGCGCCAGCACGGGTGACGACCTTGCCGGACAGGCCCTTCTTGCCGTCGGTATCGACGAAGAAGCCCTTGATCGGCTGATCGACCACCGAGCGTTCGTCAAAGTCGACGCAGGACAGCGAGACGAGCTGGATTTCCACCCGCTCCTTGGCGAGGCTACCGGTCGCGTTGCCGATGACGAAGCAGCCGGCGAGGTTGGCTTTGACGTCATTGGGAAGCACGGCGGGCGCCTGGACGCGCGCGATCAGCGGCTCGGGGTTGCTGGTTGCGTCCCGGCTCGCCAGCGCGTCGATCCCGGTCAGCAGCCGCGCCTTCATGAAACCAGGCGGCAAATAGATCGTCCGGCTCTTTTTTTTAGCGCCCGCTGCCCCGTCGGCGGCCGCGACCGGGCTGGTCGCGGCGCCGATCGCCCCCACGGTCTTCTCGACAGGCGGGGCCGGCGGCGCGGGAGGCGCAGAGGGAATAGCCGGCGGCGCGGTCATCGACGGATCGAGATCGCTCGTGTCGGGCGGCTCCGGAAAGGCCGGCGCTTCGCCCGGCAGCGCCTGAGGCAGATCGGAGCCCGGCGCGCCTGCGGCACCGGGTCCGATGCGGCCTTCCTCGATCGCGGTGACGCGATCGCCCAGCAGGCCTTGGCCGTCGAGAATCTTCTTGAGATCCCCGCGCAACTTCACTTCCAGGCTGTCGCCGCGAAGCCCTGCGCCCATGTCCAGTTTCGACGCAGCTGGTGCGCCTGCATCCTGCGGCGCATCGCCGCTCGCGAAATAGAGCCCCGCACCGAGCAGGCCGACGACGCCTGCAACGCCCAGTTGCTTCAGGCGAAGCTGCTGCCGCGAATTGAACGATGCCCAGCGCGCCCGCATGTCGAGCAGCGCCGGACCGCGTTCGGGCGTCCTGGCATCGGCGCGGGCCTGCGCGGCTAGATGCTCGCGGTGGCTGGTCGGCGCGCCGGTATCGGCCGGACCGGCGGGTTCGTCGGCCGGCGTCATTGCACCGCTCCCCGGCGAATGACGATCAGCCGCGCCGCCTCTCCCGGTTTGAGGACGGTGCGATCGAGCGTGACCGCGAAGATGTTGGCGCCGAGGTCGGGCACGAGGAAGCTGCGTTCATCGAGCGTGACCTCGGCGATCGCGGTCACCAGATATTCCGAGGCCGAGAGGCCGGAGCCTTCGATCTCGACGCGCCGCCGCTCGTCGATCTCGGCCTCCGCCAGATTGGCGAGGCGCAGACGATCCGCGCGGGGTGCGACAGTGGTGAAGCTGGCCGGAACACGGTCCTGCAACATCGAAAGCGTGATCGAAACCGCCCGCTCTTCCTCGACCAGCGGGCCGAGCAGGTCTTCGTTCGCGCGCGCCCGTTGACTCGCGTCGGCCTGAAGCGTCACCGTCTGCGCCGGAATATCGGAGGGCTCGGCATAGAGCGCATAGACCGCGCCGTTGCAGCTGATGAAGAACTCGGAGGGGACCGTCACGAACGAGCGCGTCACCGCGCCGGCATCATCGACCTCGCGGACGAGGAACTTGATCCAGGCGTTCGAACCGGCGCGCTCGACGGCGATCGCCTTCTCGGCCGAGAATTTGATGTCCTCGATCTCGCCGCCCGCGCAGATGACATGGTTGATGTCGCGGTTGGACAGGCGGATTGTGCTGGTCTGGTCGGGCAGCGCGACGATCGTCTGCGCCACAACGGGGAGCGGCGCGAGCACGAGGCCGAGCGCCAGCAACCGCTTAACGGGGATTGGCATCGAAATTTTCCTCGGAAAGGGCGATCAGCCAGAAGCGGCCATTGTCGATCGCGTAGCGAATCCGCAGATTGCCCCGGAACTTGCGGATCACGCCGCCGATCACCCGGACCTTCTCGACCGGCACGAGGATTTCGCGGTCGGTCCAGGTCACCGGCTGATCGGGACGGATATAGGTCGCGATCGAAAGCGTCGGATTGTCGGCCAGCTCGTCGAGCAGCCGGTTGAGGCTGTCGCGCAGGCTGTTATAGGCCGAAGGATGGGTGATGCTCAGCAGTTCCTGGAACTGCCGATCCGCCGAATAGGCCGAGTAAGTGCCCGACAGCGAGACCATGTTGCGCGTGATCGTGCGCAGATAGGCTTCGGACGGTTTGCTGCCGGTCACATAGAGATCACCGCCGGCGCCAAAGGGCACGACCACCGTGCGCGTGTTCTGGTTGGACGTGTAGATCAGCGTGCCGAGCACCGCGGTGATGCCAAACAGGCCGGCGACCGCGACCTTCAGCAGCCGGTTCTCCTCGAACAGGTTGCTCGACCCTTGCAGGTAGCGATGGATACCGTAGCTCGCTGGCTTGCCGGCCAGGAGATCGTCGGTCTTGCGGGAGGCTCGCCGGAACACCGCGGGCCTCACTCGAAGAAGCGGGTCTGCGTCGGACCCGGATAGTTGCGGAAGGAGATGAGGCCCCAGCGCCAGGCCAGGTGCGGGATGAACCCGCGCGGCTTGGTGCGCAGCCAGGGAACGAAAAGGAGAAGACCCGCGATGAGCGCCCAACCGAGCATCCCGCCGACGATGACCGCGACGAAGATGACCGTGATCACCAGCACGAACTCGTCCGAACCAAACCACAGGATCTGGACCGGCTTGTGGAGATATTGGGGTAGTCGCTCGTCCACGAGCCTTCTCCTCTTGCTTCAGGACCGTCCAGAGAAGCCGGTTGACTATCTGGATGGCTTACCAGGGCGCCTGCGCGCCCAGGTCCGGGGGTGTCCGCGCGCGCCCGTGCCGGCGCGCGCGAACGGGGGGGCTCAGATCACCATTCCAAAGGTCTGGAGGATGGTGTCGGACTTGATGAGGCAGACGGCCGCGACGATGGTCGGGATGCCCACCATGACGTTGGAGAACAGCCGCGACACGCCGAAGAGGAAAGCCGCGACGCCGCCGACGAACCCCAGCGGTCCCTTCACGCCCTTGTTCACGACGATATCGTAGATGTCGTAGCCAAGGTCGCCGGTCGTCGGGGCGGTGAACGCGTGGGCGCCACCGCTGACGAGGGCGAAGGCAGCCAAAGGGATACCGACATTGGCGACCGAGACGACCCGGTTGCCGATCTTTCTGATCATGGACTTGCTCCGTGCAATATGGGCCGTCCGGGTCACTGCCTGCCGGCATCGATCGTGATCGCTGTCGGCCGGCGGCATGACTGGACGGCCCGATTGGGCCATGGCCGCCGGCATTCCGGTCCGCCGGGCGACGCGCCGGAGCGCGCTGCCGCAAGCGACCGCCAAGGATGGGGTTGGAGGTTTCTCAGCGTGGCGCATCGGTCCGCGCCTTGGCTTTCTCGCTCAGGAACTCTTCAAGCTCTGCCTGCTGGAACCCGGAGATCAGTTTGCCGTCGGCGATGATGGTCGGCGTGCCGCTGACCCCGATCTTGCTGACGACCTCTGCATCGGCCTTGACCCTGGCCGCACCGGTCGCACATTTGCGCAAGTCGGCAGGCGCAGCGCCGGCGTAGATCGCCTTGAAGGCCTGCTCCTTGTCGGGCGAGCAATGAATATGCTCGGCCTTGGCGGCAGCTTCCGGGTGGATGCCGCTGACGAAGAAGATCAGCCGGAGGACAGGTTTTCCTTCGGCTGCCTTTGCGGCCCAGAAGCGGTCCAGCGCGCGGCAATAGGGGCAATCGGGATCGGTGAACTCGATGACGGTCGGCGCATCGACGGGTCCGAGCGCGAGCGCCGTGCTGGTATCGATGCCGGCGAGCTTGCGCCGGGCAGCGGCGTCCTGCGCCAGCGCGGTGACGTTGAGCCCGTTGCGGTCATAGACGGCTGCGAACAAAATATGCTCGCTGTCCGGGGCGTAATAGACGATCCGCCCACCCGCGCTCGCCTGGTAGATCGGCCCCTTCACCGGGGACGGCCCGAAATCTTCGAACTGGAGGTTGGTGAAGGTCTGCTGGAGCTGTGCCTGCGCCTCTTCCACAGCCTTGTTGAGCGATGGTTCCGATTGTGCGTGAGCAACCACGGGAAGCGCCGCGCCAAGCGCGAGCGCCGCACAAAGATTGACGATGCGGTTAGTTCGCATGGCGTGTGCCCTTGTCGTTGAGGCGGTCAGCCTTGATCACGGCCGGATCGAGGAGGACATTGGCGCCAATCCGGACAGGAGCCGGCCGCTTCGCGGTTTGCGCGGAACAGGCCGAGGCGCAGCTGCAGATCGCGAACCCCTCGGCTGTTTCCCTGATGATGCTCGGTTCGGCCTGTGCGCCGCTGGTGAGCGTGTGCGCCACGCCCGGCGAGCCTGTCAGGCACACCAGGGCAGCAGCGATCGCGCCGATAATCGGCTTCGTCATACGTGACTCCCCGTTCGGCGCCGTGGGCGCCGGCTACTGTGAAGATGCGACTACGAATGGCCGGCGATTCAGCCCGGCCTTCCGAGATGCCCAGTGCATGAAAGGCAATCGACGGCCATGCAACAGCAACAGGAAATGATTTGCCGATCGTTCGGAAATAACTACTTGGATGCGAAATCAATCCGAAATGGTTGATTCGACTCTGTTCTCAAAAAAAATGCAGATAATCGGCATTATCCTTCCGACCGCTCCGCTTTCCGACATTATAATCGCGTCAACGGACTTAGGTGCATATCTCGCGCTAGATTTGCATTTATATATATGTTCGGAACTTCACTTCTTACGAAACGTGCAGCATCTACAATTGCTGCCTCTCAGCTCAGTTCGATACGCTGTCGGCACGTCCCGAATGGCGACGTGCTTTCAACAGCTGGGAGATCGAGATGGTACGATCGCAGCGCCTTGCCGAAGCCGACCTCTCGGGCCTGCGTTCGGTGAAAAAAGTCTCAGGCGAGCGTATTCGCGATGAGCGCCGTCGACGCGGGATCAAGCAGGGAGAGCTAGCCGATGAGATGGGCGTCAGTTCGCGGTGGCTGCGCGAGATAGAGGCTGGCAATCCGGGCACGAAGCTCGATGATCACCTTAACGCTACGATCCGGCTGGGCCTGTCGGCCGGCCATATCGTGCTGCCGATCCTGTTCATATCGCAGAGAATGCCTGTCCCGCAGAGCCTTCTGCATACTGACCTCCGTGGGCTGGAGCGCGCCTGTGTCGATCTGATCGCGGACGCGGCCATCAAGGCGATGACAGCCGAACTGAAACCGAGTTGGTGGGAAAGCTGAACCTTCGGCAATTCAGTGCCGTTCGTGCAATTCTGGTTGTGGAGCATCGCCGCAGATAAGCTAGGCTCAGGCGGCTTCACGACCGTTCAGCGAGCCTCGCAGAAGCGAGATTACCATGCCAGATCATATCGCCGACGGGGAAGCGGATCGTATCGCCACCGGTTATGAACCGCCGGACCGTCTATTGCCCTTGAAGGCGGTCAAACAGATCTCTGGCCTTGGGAAGACCATGATTTACCAGCTGGAACGGGAAGGGAAGTTTCCGAAAAGATTCAAGCCCGGTGGCGTCGCAAGCAGATGGAGCGAACGAGAAATCCTCGAGTGGAAAGAAAAGTTGTCCGCCGCACGCCATCTTCAGGATCGTTAAGTTCATTCGCATAATGGCAGGGGGCATCGGCGGACCGGAGACGAGAATGTACGAGAACAATCCCGATAGGCGCGACCGGCGTGGATTCTGTAGTAGCGGAGGAGAGATGCGGGGCTGTATCGCTGATCAGGTCGCCCCGAGGGAATATCTATGAGAGCGCGTAGGGACGGCCGGAGCCAGGGAGGCCGAAAGGCAAAAGAGTTCGAGATTCCGGAGGATTTCTTCGACTTCGACGGTGAGCGGCCCGACTATTGGCAGGACAACCCCGACGTCCGCCGTGCTGTAGAATGGTTGAAGGGCTATATCGCGCCAGGCGAGTGGAGGAAGCGGCGTCTCGCAGCGGTACAGCGAGTATACCAACTCATTGTCAACGGTGCCGAACCGGGGGAAACCGGTCGCTTCTTTGACGAGCGGGACAGCTTCGCCTACCACCTTTTTCTTGCCGAAGCGTCCATCGATCACGTCTGGAATTACGATCCGATCTTCGGCTCAAGGGTTGTGCCGGTATTCGCCGCAATTGGCCGGAACCTAAACCTTCTGAGAGCCATCGACGGCATTGACGATCGGGTCGTACGTATGGTCGGAGCCGAGAAGGCCCAGCCCAACGGTCCGTTCTTCGAGTTGCTCGTGGCGGCCGCCTATGCACGGTCGGGCGGGAAGGTCGCTTTCGTCCCCGAGCGGCGGGGCGGTCCGCGCACGCACGACATGGATGTCACGCAGAATGGCCGCGTCTATGCGGTCGAGTGCAAGCGGATGGAGGTTAGCGACTTCGGCGAAATCGAGCGCACCCGTGTCCGCGCACTCTGGGGGCCTTCGACTGCGCATCTCGCGAACATCCTCGGCAGCACCTTCGCGCAGGTCGAGTTTCTGGTGCCGATCGCTGACGTGCCGAATGACTATCTAACCCGGAAGACAAAAGCCTGGCAGCTTGCGCCAGAGAAGGCTTTTGAATGGCAGGACGAGTTCGGCCGGGGAAGCATACGGTCGCTCGATCTGCGCCCGCTCCGAAAGGAGCTTGAGGATAGTATGATCCTCAACGGGAGCACCCGGCTCGCGCAGTTGCTGACCGGAAGGTACAAGCGCCACCAGGCTATGATCAGCTCTCTGCGGATCAAATTTTCTGACAATCCGCGCTACATCAGAGACTGCGACTATGCGACCGTCCTCGAATGGACGCCGTTGGCCCCGGCGTCGATCTCGGGTCGAGCCCGCGATGTTCTTCGAAAGGTTGCCGACGGTCTAGGCCAGCTTCCGATGGACCGGCCCGGCATCATCCATGTCGGCTTTGAAGCAGTCGAAGGTGATGCGGTCGAGCAATTGCGCTACCAGCGCATCGTCGCTTCGATGAGCGAATTCGACCCTCGCGAAACTCCCCTGGAATATGTCTATTCACACTTCCTGGCGCCGGAGAGTCCGCCCGATCAAGGCTGGGCATATGACGAGACCACGGACTGGCGAGGCATTCGCCCTACGGCACCGCGGCCCTTGGTCCGCCCCTTCCTCGTGCTGGATCAACGCGCCCAGCAGCGGCTTGGTGGCCACTGGGAGCAGTAGGGTTCTGGAACGGTTACGCCGTTACATGCGATCAAGCTCGTTTGGGTGGTGAGTTCAGCCGACCGACCGCGGTCGGCAAACCTGGCCACATAGTCCCGTACACCCGTTGTGGACCATGATGCACTTGAAATGTTCTTGGTGCGTTCCCATACCGTTGGGAGGCCGGTTTCGGGGAGTAGCGCTGCGATATGAGGCAACTTGAGGTTGAAAATCAGCTCCGCGACGTCGTGAGCCGCATCATCGTCCAGGTGGAACTTGCGACCGCGCAGGGGCGAACCGACATCAACCTCGCGCTCGAGGATGCGTTCATCCCGATCCTGAAGTCGGTATTCAACCTGCCGCACCTCATTAATCTCAACCGGAAGCAGAAGAACTTCCCGGGCATCGACCTCGGCGACGACCACGACCGCGTCGCGTTCCAGGTCACCTCCACAACCGGCCTCGAGAAGGTGAAGTTCACAATCGGCCAATTCATGAGCCGATCATACTACAACACGTTCGACGAGTTGTACGTCCTCATGCTCTGCAAGAAGCAGGCATCCTACAGCCAGAGCGCGGTCAATGCGCTGTTGACCGAGGACTTCTCGTTCAACTGCACCAAGCACATCATCGATCTCAGCGATATCCTCCGCATGGTCGCAGGGCTACGCTTGACCGCGCAGGAGCGTGTGCTCATCGAGTTCCGGCACATCCTCGGAGAGGTGGACGCCTTCATCAGCATCAGGTCGGAGACGGTCGAGGCACCGACGGCGATCACCACCAATCTCCAGGAGATCCGTCTACCTGAGGCGGTCTACGTCGCTGACCTGACAATCGACGATAAGGCTGTGATCGCGCGGGCAAAGGCGGAGCTGAACTACAAAGGCTATGCTAAAAGCCGCAGGGCAGTCGTGAAAATGGCGCTGCTTCTAAACGACGTGCAGACGGACGCATGGGTTTGTCATGACAACAAGCTATTCTCGTTCACGGACATCGAAGCCAGCGGCCTTGTCAGCATCGTAGACGAGGGAACGATCGAGCGGCTGGATGTCTCTGATCTCGCCGAATCCGACGAGTCAGACAACGTGAACATTCTCAAGCAACTCCTCCTTGCAGAGACGCGGCAGATGCTGAAGGCGCGCAACGTGCGGTCGCATCCGAAAGAGGGATTTTTCTTCTTCATGCCCAACGAGGATGCTCAGGAACTCCGCAAGGAGGCCTGGGTCGGCAAGGCCAGCGCCACCCGTACCGTATATGTAGTGAAGTATCAGAAGAAGGATCCTGACAAGGTCGCGCATCACCAGCACTTCTCGTTCGACCTGACATTCTCGAATCTGGGCGGGGCGTGGTTCGCGCAGATCGTGCCGAGCTGGTATTATTCCTATGACGGCTTCAAGCGCTCGAACTGGCACGACAAGCTGCTCTCGAAGCAAAAGCGCCTCGAACTTAATCTCAGCGTCAGGAACGCGGTTCGCTTTGTCGCCTACTTCCTCTCCAATACCGGCGGCGAGGAAGATTCGGACGAGGCGCCGTTGAGATTCGGGCCGCTCCTCGAATTTGATGTTGGCGAAGAGGTCGATGACGATTTCGACGAAGGAGATGCCCCGCTTGCCGACTATGATGACGATGCGACCGATGAAGGAATGGCGGCATGAAGCTGACGACTCTCACGGAGCCGCTGCTTGAGTTCGGCACCGGTACGCACATCTGCCCTCGCACGGGGATCGAGCATATGGGCGTGTACGACAAGCGCGACGAACTGCGCCGGACGGAACTTCGGATCGGGGTCGTCGGTCGTGGCGAGGGTATCGACTTGCTCGATGAGTGGCTGGAGAGGTGCCGGGACGGCATCGAACGGAAGAAGGATTCGCAGCTTCTAAACCTCTTCCGCGGATTCGGTGGGGTGAACCAGAGCTACGGTTTTCTGACCCGGCTGATCAACTCACCTCAGTATACGCGGACTCTCAAGAAGTCAGACATCACGGGGATTGTAAAGCTCGCCTCCCGCGCCGACCGCGTGGGACGGGCTGTAGAACTTTACTATGAGCAGATCCGTTTCCTGGCAGAGAATAGGTCCGTGGACGTTATCGTCTGCGTTATGCCCAATGAGATGTTTGATTCCGTGACTACCGCAGCCACCGACGATGAGAAGGACGAGAGCGAACTCGAGCACAATTTTCGGCGAATTCTGAAGGCAAAGTGCATGCACCTTGGCACGCCGCTTCAATTGGTTCGTGAGAAGACCATCCTCATCACCAAGTTCTCGGGCGATCAGCAGGACCCCGCGACCAAGGCGTGGAATTTCTGCACCGCGCTCTACTACAAGGGGAATCGCACGATTCCTTGGCGTCTTGTCGAAGACACAGCCAAGCTACGATCATGCTACATTGGTATCGGCTTCTACAAGAGTCGCGACGGCGAAACGGTATCGTCCAGTTTGGCGCAGGTCTTCGACGAGTTCGGTCACGGCATCATTCTGCGCGGGACCCCTGTGTCGATCGACAAGAAGAACCGCCACCCCTACCTGAGCGAGGATCAGGCCTACGAGTTGCTGCGAGACGCGCTGGACGAATATGACCGTGCGCTGGAGCACATGCCGGCCAGGATCGTGATTCACAAGTCGAGCCACTTTCGCGACGGCGAGCGCAAGGGTTTCCTCCGCGCACTGGAGGAGAAGGGGATCCGCTCGAAGGATTTCGTCGCCATCACGGACACTGATGTTCGCCTGTTCAGCGATAAGAAGTATCCGCCTAAGCGTGGGACACTGCTGACCATCTCGGAAACGGAGGGTGTTCTGTACACACGCGGGACAGTCGACTTCTACAAGACCTATCCGGGGCAGTATGTCCCGAGCCCCCTGAAGATCACGGCATATGAGCAGGATTCGTCGCTAGAGAACCTTTGTGACGAGATATTGGGGCTGACCAAGATGAACTGGAACAACACTCAGATGGACGGGCGCCTGCCGATCACGCTCGAATGCGCGAAAAAGATCGGCGATATCATGAAGTATGTGAGCATTAATGAGAAGCCGCAGGTTAGCTACAGCTTTTACATGTGAACCGTTTAACGTGAGCCTGTTCACGTTTCTTCAAACGCCGTCGCCACCATTTTTCCAACGAGCATAACGACCATTCGGATCATGGAAGGCCGAAAGGCTGGGCTTATTCTTCAGCCCGAAGATTTTTTCAGCCAACTTTGCAAGATCATCCGCAGCACCAGGCTTCCAGCCTTCGCGAATAGCCCAAGATCTTATGTCGCCGGTAGGCGCTGAATGACCCTTTGCACGCAGGATACGCAGCGTCTCGTCGGCATATTGCTTATCCCGCGGGTGTAACGAACCATGGGCAAGGTTGATCATGCGTGAGAGTGCCCTTAGGCCGTTTTCGATTACGGGATCGCTCAATAGTTTGACGGGAGCCTGCGCCGCCTGCCCATGAACGTGTGGCGTCCATCGCCTCGACCATGCCTCCGCGCCATCTTGCGGCCAAGGAATAGCCACAACACCTAGCACGCCGGAAAGGCCATCGATGAACTCCAGGATCCTGTCTTCGGCATAGAACGCGATGATCACAGAGTTGCCTGCGCCGAAGCGCAACGTCTGCATCGTTTCATGACGCAACATAATACCATCACCGAGGCTCACGGACTTATTGGCGACGAGTGCCTTGCTCACCTGCGCGCCTAGATGGCGTTCCAATGATGTGGATCGCAGTTGCTGCTTGGTGTGCGTAAGCAAGATCACCTTATCCGTACGTGAGGCCTTCCGCTGCGCAATCGTCTTCGCGTAGCCGAGCGGAACGCCCAATGCTTCGGGTTCAGAATCATCGATGGGGACAAGAACGCGAATTGGTGCGACCATGAACATATCCTAAAGCGGGTCCGCTCGGAACCATAGTGGGCGTGAATTCAAAGCCAAGCTTTTGGAGCCGTCGATTTGCCCCGCAGGTTGTCAACTGCGCAAACTGCTGGCCGATCAATTGACGTTCCCGCGGCCTTGCGCTCCGAATATCGATCGACAAGTTGGGCAGCGTGCCGCCGAGTCAACACCGTGAACCGCACCAGCTCTTCCATGACGTCGACGATCCGGTCGTAGTAGCTTGATGGCCGCATGCGTCCGGCTTCGTCGAACTCTTGGTAGGCCTTGGCGATCGACGACTGATTCGGGATCGTGAACATCCGCATCCAGCGGCCGAGCAGGCGCAGCGTGTTCACCGCATTGAATGATTGCGATCCGCCCGATACCTGCATAACCGCAAGGGTTCGGCCCTGCGTCGGCCGCATGCCCTTCATTTCCAGCGGCAGGTGGTCGATCTGGGCTTTCATGATTCCCGTGATCGCGCCGTGGCGTTCGGGGCTGCACCAGACCTGCCCCTCCGACCATAGCGACAACTCGCGCAGTTCGTGGACGGCAGAGTGATCGTCGCCGGCGAACTGATCGGGAAGCGGGAGGTCCGAAGGATCGAATATCCGCGTCTCGGCTCCGAACAATCGCAGCAAGCGCGCGGCCTCCTCGACCGCGAAGCGGGAGAACGACCGCTCGCGCAGCGAGCCATAGAGTAGCAGGATGCGCGGCGGCGGCTCGTCCACCCCGATACCGATCGCTGGCCGGTCGATGACATAGCGGTGATCCAGCGCGGGCAGATGGTCGGGATCGGCCAGTGTGCGTAGTCGGCTCATGCGAATTCCCTGGATCTATCCGCGAAGATCACAGTACCGACGAAATGGGCGGCAAGCGCTCCGGCGAACTGGGCGGCGATGAATGCAGGCACGGAGGCGGGGGCGATGCCGGCAAAGCTGTCGCTCAGCGACCGCGCGACGGTGATCGCGGGATTGGCGAAGCTGGTCGAAGAGGTGAACCAATAGGCGGCGGTGATGTAGAGCGCGACACTGGCGGGCATCCACTGCGGCCGGGCTTTGGCGGTTCCCAGGATGGTCAACAGCAGGCCGAAGGTCGCAATACCTTCGCCCAGCCACTGACCGGGACCGCTGCGGACCTTATCGGAAAATTGCAGGACCGGGACGGAGAACATCAGGTGCGCCGCCCATACCCCCGCGATGCCGCCCACGAGTTGCGCAACGACATAAGCGGAAGCGGTGCCGGTCGCGACCTGCCCGCGCAGGCGCATGATCAGCGTGACGGCGGGATTGAGGTGAGCGCCCGAAACCGGCCCCAATATGGTGATCAGCACGAACAGCATCGCCCCGGAGGCCAGCGTGTTGCCGAGCAGCGCCACGGCGACGTTGCCGCCCGACAGCCGCTCGGCCATGATGCCTGAGCCGATTACGGTCGCGAACAGCAGGAAGCTGCCCAACGCCTCCGAGGCGAACGCCTGACGACTCACGCCGGGATAATGCGGTTGCCCGCTGTATCGATCACCTGCTCGCCATCTTCCTTCGCGAACGCGCCCTGCTGCGGCTCCGGCAGAAGATCGAGAACGGCTTCCGAAGGCCGACAGAGCCGCACGCCGAGGGGTGAGACCACAATGGGGCGATTGATCAGGATTGGATGCTCCATCATCGCATCGACGATCCGCGCATCGCTTACGCCCGGTTCTCCAAGACCCAGTTCATGAAATGGGGTTCCCTTCTCGCGCGCCAGTTCGGGAGGCGTCAGGCCGCTGCGCTCCAGCAGGCTCTCCAGCATGGCCCGGCTCGGCGGGCATTTCAGATACTCGATGACGTGCGGCTCGATCCCCGCGTTGCGGATAAGCGCCAGCGTATTGCGCGACGTGCCGCACGCGGGGTTATGGTAGATGACAATGTCGTGGGCCAAGGCAGGCTCCTTTCAACAGCAGGCGAGTTCGGCGATCAACGGCTCGCAAAGGTCAGGGCGTCCCTTGCAGCAGTCCTTCGCCAGAAAGAGCAGCAGGTCGCGGAGAGCCGCTATGCTGGCGCGCTGGATCTGCTGCCGCCCCTGCTTCTCGGACCTCACAAGGCCCGCCTTCGCCAGCACGGCAAGGTGCGTGGAAAAGGTGCTCTGGGACAGGCCGCTGGCCTCGACGAGCTGCCCCGTGGTCAGTCCGGCGGGCTCGTGCTCGATAAGCATGCGGAACGCGCTCAGCCGCGTGGGGTGCGACAATGCGGCGAAAGCCGCGAGGGCGGTATCGGTGTTCATGCATCGGGAATAGTCGATGCTTCGCAATAGTCAAGAAGCATCGGATATTTCCGATGCAATCCGGCACTCCTCCATCAGGCCCACCTGGGTGACAGGCTGCTTTAAGCAAGGTCGGGCTGGGCTGCGGACCGCAAAAAATCGGCGGTCATGCCATCTACCAGGCGAACAGGCGTCTGCATGCGCCAACTGGGCAAATGCGCGACACTTTCGCAGGTAACCAAATGGCCCGCTCGGCCAAACGCCAGGCCTTCGGTGCACCATCAATGCACAGCCGCGTCTCAAATTTCGTCGCGAATTTGCCGCAACTGGCCGCAAACGTTCGTGCAAATCCGGTCCCGAAATGGGGCGGCAAATGGGGCGGCAGAGAATCTTCCTGAGAAAAATCCAATTAAATCAATGGGATGTGGCGGAGCGGGAGGGATTCGAACCCTCGATACGCTTTTGACGTATACTCACTTTCCAGGCGAGCGCCTTCGACCACTCGGCCACCGCTCCGCATGCACTGGAAGGCGGCTCCCTATCGCGCAGCGGGCGGTGAGGCAAGGGGCATTGGCGGTGGCGCTTTACTTTATCAGGCGGTCGCTGTTTCATGATTGGATGACCCATATCCATCGCGCCGCGTTGCTCGCCATCCTGTCCGCCAGCCCCGTGCTTGCCGCTGACCCGCCTGCTACACCGGCGGCCTTGGTGGCGCAGGCGCCGGGCGAGGCGTGGCGTGCGGTTCCGCCCGACGACCTGCTGGTCATGACGATCGAAGGCGGCGCGCAGGTGGTCATTCAACTCGCGCCGATGTTTTCGCCGCGCCATGTCGGCAATATCCGCGTCCTGGCTCAGGCGCATTGGTGGGACGGGACCAGCATCAACCGCGTCCAGGATAATTATGTCGTGCAATGGGGGGACGCGACCGAGAAGAAGCCGATGCCGCCCGGCCTGTCCGCCACCAGCCCGGACGATTATCGCCTGCCGATCGCCACGCGCCGGTTGCAGGTGACGCCCTCGCCCTATCCTGATCCCTATGCGCCAGCGACCGGCTTTGTCGGTGGCTGGCCGGTGGCGATGGACGGCGATGCCGCGTGGCTGCCGCATTGCTATGGCTTTGTCGGCGTCGGCCGCAACCTGTCGCCCGATGCGGGGACGGGGGCGGAGCTTTATGCCGTGATCGGCCAGGCGCCGCGCCAGCTCGACCGCAACATCGCGGTGGTCGGCCGGGTGATCGCGGGAATGGCGCATCTGTCCAGCCTGCCGCGCGGGTCGGGCGAGCTGGGATTCTACACGCCGCAGGAGCATCCGGTGCCGATCCTGTCGGTGCGCCTGGCCAGCGATATGCCGGCGGCGCAGAGGCCACAGTTCCAGCAGATGGATACAGGGTCGCGAAGCTTTGCCGACTATCTGCGGCTGAGGGCCAACCGGAAGGATGATTTCTACGACCGGCCCGCGGGCGGCGTGGACCTGTGCAATGCGCCGGTGCCGGTCAGGCCGGCCCCTTGAGGCCGCGCAGCCGATAGCCCTGCCAGTCGCGGATGCGGCGGATGGCGAAGCTGGTGCGGATGGCCGAGACGCCGGGCAACCGGGCGAGGCAGTCGCGGTGGATGGCGTCGAACCCCTTGAGATCGGCGGCGGCAACGCGCAGCAGATAATCGGCCTGTCCGGCCATCAGATGGCATTCCAGTATCTCGGGGAAGTCGGCCACGGCCGCTTCGAACCGGTCCATCGTCTCGCGGCTCTGGCTGGTCAGGGAGATGTCGACGAAGGCCTGGAGGTCGAGGCCGAGCGCGGCCGGGTCCAGCCGGGCGACATAGCCCGCGATCACGCCGACGTCCTCCAGCGCCTTGACCCGCCGGTGGCAGGCGGAAGGGGAGAGGCCGACAAGGTCGCTAAGGTCATGCATGGAACGCCGTGAGTCGGACTGAAGCGCTTCGATAATGGCGATGTCGAACCTGTCCATGCAATGAAATCCCGATATACTGACAAAGTTCGGGATATCATCCCGCGCGCCGCTGTCAAATGTCGCAAATGAGGGACCATTCGCTCGCCGCTCCATGCTATGATCGGCGCAGAGCGGCGTGATCCATTCCGCCACCCATTTCGGAGAGACAAGATGATCGTCGGCACCGTCAAAGAGATCAAGAATCACGAATATCGCGTCGGGCTGACGCCCGAAAGCGTTCATGAGCTGACCGCGCACGGCCATCGCGTGCTGGTCGAGGGCGGCGCGGGCGAGGGCATCGGCGCCAGCGACGCCCTTTATGAACGGGCCGGCGCGGAGATCATCGCGACTGCCGCCGAGATTTTCGCCACGGCCGAGATGATCGTCAAGGTGAAGGAGCCGCAGGCCGGCGAGCGCGCCATGCTGCGCCCCGGCCAGATCCTTTACACCTATCTGCACCTGGCCCCCGATCCCGACCAGACCCGCGACCTGATCGCCAGCGGCGCGACCTGCATCGCCTATGAAACCGTGACCGACGCGAGCGGCGGCCCG
>NZ_AYOY01000198.1 GCF_000508185.1 Sphingobium sp. C100
GGGGTTCGCCCTATCGTGAGGGTGACACCCCTCCGTCACGCCTTCGGCGCGCCACCTCCCCTTAGAGGGGAGGATTTGAAGTGCCGGATTCATGCGGCCCATCCGTTGGATTCCATCCAGGCTTCGCAGCTGCCCTTCGCCATGTCGCGGACCTGGCCCATATAGCTGGCGCGTTCCTGTACGGAGATCACGCCGCGCGCCTGGAGCAGGTTGAAAACATGGCTGGCCTTGATCGCCTGCTCAAAGGCCGCCAGCGGCACATTCGCGTCGATGCACTGGCGCCATTCGCTCTGGCAATCCTTGAACCAGCGCAGCAGCTTTTCCGTGTCGGCGACCTCGAAATTCCATTTCGACATCTGCTTCTCGTTCTCGAGAAACACGTCGCCATAGGTGACGCCGGCATCGTTGAACTTCAGGTCATAGACGCTATCGACGCCCTGGATATACATGGCGAGCCGCTCAAGGCCGTAGGTGAGTTCGCCCGCGACCGGCTTGCAGTCATAGCCGCCCATCTGCTGGAAATAGGTGAACTGGGTAACTTCCATGCCGTCGCACCAGACTTCCCAGCCCAGACCCCAGGCGCCCAGCGTCGGGCTTTCCCAGTCATCCTCGACAAAGCGGATATCATGGACCAGCGGATCGATCCCGATTTCCTTCAGCGACCCCAGGTAAAGCTCCTGAAGGTTCGCCGGGCTGGGCTTCATGATGACCTGATATTGATAATAATGCTGGAGCCGGTTCGGGTTGTCGCCATAGCGGCCGTCGGTCGGGCGGCGGCTGGGCTGGACATAGGCGGCGTTCCAGGCGTCGGGGCCAAGGCTGCGCAACGTGGTCGCCGGGTGGAATGTGCCCGCGCCCACCTCCATGTCATAGGGTTGGAGGATGACACAGCCCTGTTTCCCCCAATAGGCATGGAGGGTCAGGATCAGGTCCTGGAAGGAAAGCGCTTTGCCTTCGGCCACGGAGGGTCCTTCGAGAATATGACTGTTTTACGTGGCCCGCGCATTGGCGCATGGCACCGATAGGGTCAAGGGAAAGCGGCCGCAAACAGGGTTAAGGCGCTTGCCCTTCGGCCGCGCGCTGCCCATGGAAGGGACATGAATATGATCCCCGCCCTGCTGCGCGCGCTGAGCGCAACATTGTTGCTAGCCAGCGCCGCCGCGCAAGCCCGCCCGGCCGCTACCGTTACCCCCGCTCTGTGGCGGGTGCAGGACGCCGATACCACTATCTATCTGTTCGGCACGGTTCATGTGATGAAACCGGGCGTCAACTGGTTCGACGGCAAGGTGAAGCGCGCGTTCGACGGGGCGGACGAACTGGTGCTGGAGATTATCGAGCCGGACGATCCCAACGCGCTGGGCGCGACCATGGCGGGCATGGCGCTGGCGAAAGACGGGGTGAAGCTGTCCGATCGCCTCTCCCCGGATGCGCGGACGGCCTATAAGGCTGCGATGGCGGCCAACGGCCTGCGCTGGCAGACATTCGACCTGTTCAATCCCTGGATGGCGGGAATGGCGTTGTCGGTCGCGCCGCTGGAGCGAGCCGGTTATCAAAGCCAGATCGGCGCCGAGAAGATATTGCGCGCCGCAGCGAAGGCCGCGGGCAAGAAGGTGGATGCACTGGAAACGGTGGAGCAGCAGGTCGGCTTCTTCGCCGGACTGCCGATGGATCAGCAGGTCAATTTCCTCACCGCCACGGTGGATGGCCTGCCCGATCTGGAAAAGAGTTTCGATGATCTTCTGCGCTATTGGAAGGCGGGGCAACCCGACAAGCTGGCGCGCGAAATGAACGAGTCGCTGGAAGCGACGCCGGAACTGGCGCGCGTCCTGCTGACGGATCGCAATGCCAATTGGGCCAAATGGATCAAGGCGCGATTGGACCAGCCCGGCACCATCTTCGTCGCGGTCGGCGCGGGCCATCTGGCCGGCAAGGGCAGCGTGCAGGACCAACTGGATGCGCTGGGCGTACGCACGACCCGTGTGAAGGAATGACCCGATGACCCGCCTGCGCCTCCGCTTTCTCGCCCTTTTCGCCCTCACCCTGGTCGCCGCCTGCGGCAAGGATCCGGCGCCCCAGCCCACCGCCCAGAACGGCCCCGCGCTGTGGCAGGTGGAGCGCGGCGCATTGAAGGGCTGGCTGTTCGGGACCATCCATGTCCTGCCCCGGGGAATTGCGTGGGAGACGCCGGCGATCAAGGATGCCATGGCCAAGGCCGACCGGCTGGTGCTGGAGGCGGCGGACTTGCAGGACGAGCAGAAGACGCTCGCCCTGTTCGAGCAGATGGGCCGCAGTCCGGGACTGCCGCCGCTGGAAGCGCGAGTTCCCCCTGAAGAAAAGGCGGCGCTGGTCCAGGCTGTCAGCGAAGGCAGCACATCGACCGGGTTGCTGTCGGGTTATGAAAGCTGGGCGGCCGCGATGCTTTTGTCGGCGGCCAGCCAGCAGGCGCTCCATGTCAGCCAGGATGACGGCGTGGAGCCGGTGCTGATCGCCACCTTCAAAAATGCCGGCAAGCCGATTGGCGGACTGGAGACGGTGGAACGCCAGTTCGCCGCCTTCGACACCTTGCCCGAAACCGCGCAGAACAAACTGTTGGTACAGACGGTGCATGAGGCCAAGGGCATGAAGGCGCTCTACGACCGCATCCTCGCCGCCTGGCTGAAAGGCGACATGGCGGCGATCGCCAGGGAAGATGAAACAGGCGAGCAGCCCGACCCGATCGTCGAGGAGGCTGTGCTGGTGGCGCGCAACCGCGACTGGGCCAAAGCGATCGAACCGATGACGGGCCGGCCCTTCATCGCCGTGGGCGCCGGGCACCTGACCGGGCGGGAGAATCTGATCGCCCTGCTCAAGGCCAAGGGGTTCACGGTCACGCGCGTCCAATAGTCCGCGGGCTTGCCATCCTGATCGGCCCCGGCGCGACATGCCGTGCAGCTGTCGCTTTCGCTGTCGGTTTTACTGCACCGGACAGGCGTCCGCCCCCTTGCCTTTCTTCGCCATTCTGCTAAAGGCCCGCCTTCCCGCGATGGTCATCCCTGGAGGCGTGGCGGGTAAATTGTATCAACCAGCTTTTGGAGACACGCAATGAGCGAGCAGCTTACGCTGTCGGCCGAGGCACGCGATCGGGCAGGCAAGGGAGCCTCCCGTGCTCTCCGCCGCGAGGGCCGCGTTCCCGCCGTCATTTATGGTAATAATGAAGAACCCCAGTCGATCCACGTCGAGGAAAAGCTCCTCAACAAGCTGCTCGGCACCGGTCACTTCTTCAATTCGGTCGTCATGGTCGAGGTGAACGGCAAGGCCGTGCGCACCCTGCCCAAGGATGTCGCTTTCCATCCCGTGTCCGACCGTCCGCTGCACGCCGATTTCCTGCGCGTTTCGGAACATGCCACCGTGACCGTCGCGGTTCCCGTGCGTTTCGACAATGAAGACGCCTCGCCGGGCCTCAAGAAGGGTGGCGTGCTCAACATCGTCCGTCACGAGATCGAACTGGTCGTCGATGCGTCCGAGATCCCCGACGATGTCGTCGTTGACCTCAAGGGCTTCGAAGTCGGCGATTCGATCCACATCAGCTCGGTCACGCTGCCCAAGGGCGCGAAGACTGCGATCGACGACCGCGACTTCACCATCGCCACCATCGTTGCGCCCTCCGCTCTCAAGAGCGCCGAAGGCGACAGCGAGACCGAGACCCCGGCCGAGGGCGAATAAGCCTTCTGCCTTTGGCGCCTGCCTTCAGGTAGGTGCTGGAAATACCGATCCCGTCCGCTAAGGGGTGATCTGCTTCTGACGAAGCGGGTCGCCCCTTAGCTTTTTATGGCGCGTCCGTCGGCGAGAGCGGGATTTTTCTTTGGAGCGCATGTGATGCAGATCTGGGCTGGGCTGGGCAATCCGGGGCCGCAATATGCGATGCACCGGCATAATGTCGGCTTCATGGTCGCGGACCTGATCGCCGACATGTATCGCTTCTCGCCCCCCAGAAAGCAGTTTCAGGGCTGGGTTCAGGAAGGCCGGATCGGCCCGGAAAAGATCCTGATCCTGAAACCCGCGACTTTCATGAACGAGAGCGGCCGCGCGATCGGGGAGGCGATGCGCTTCTACAAGCTCACGCCCCAGGACGTGACCGTCTTTCACGACGAACTCGACCTGGTCCCGATGAAGGTCAAGGTGAAGCGCGGCGGCGGCAATGCCGGGCATAACGGGCTGCGATCGACCGACGCCCATATCGGCAATGAATTTCGCCGGGTGCGGATCGGCATCGGTCATCCGGGCCACAAGGACAAGGTCCACGGCTATGCGCTGGGCAATTACGCCAAGAGCGAGATGGACGCACTGACCGACATGCTGGGTGCGATCGGCGCGGAAGCGGAATGGCTGGCGAAGAATGACGACGCGCGCTTCATGAACGAAGTGGCGCTGCGTCAGGCATAGAAAACGGCGCCCGGTTACCCGGGCGCCGCTTCTGCTTCACATCCGGGACCGTTCGTCAGACGATCACGAACTCGGCATTGGTCATAGCCAGACCGGTCGAGAGGTGGGCGAACAGCACCGCTGCCGCGGCACCATTGCCATCGGAATCATAGAACAGATCACCTGTGGCGCTGTTGTAAATGATCCGGTCGCTCGCATCCGCCGCCGCCGCGCCGATGCGGAACGCGGCCGCCGCCAGCGTCCCGGTGGGAAGGCCGCCAACGGCAGCCGATAGGATATTGATGGTGTCAGCTGCCACGGAATAGTCGGTTATGGTGTCCACGTTGGTCGGACCAAAGCCGTTCAGGAAAGCGAACACATCATTGCCCCCCCCTCCGGTCAGGATATCGCTACCCGACCCACCGTTGAGATAATCGTTGCCTCCGCCAGCTTCGAGCACGTCATCGCCCGCTCCGCCGAAGAGATCATCATTACCAGCGCCTGAGACAATCCTATTTGAACCAGAATTGCCCGTCAGGGTATCGGCATAGGCCGAACCAAAGATATTTTCCAGATTTACGAGCGTGTCTGTTCCCGAGCCGACAGTGTTTTGCGCGGCACCAACGGACAAATTGACAGTTACGCCCGAAGTGGCGGTGCGATAATCCGCCGTATCGATCCCATTGCCGCCATTCAATATATCATCGCCAGCGCCGCCATCCAAAATATCATCGCCATCGTTGCCGAGCAGCGTGTCACTACCGCCGCCGCCCACCAGCTTGTTATTGCCGCTGTTACCGGTGAGGATATTGGCCAGTCCATTGCCGTTGACACTGGAATTAGAGGTTCCCAAGAGAGTCACATTTTCGACATTGGTGGTCTGCACTGAATAGGTCAATGTTGTATAGACTAAGTCAGTACCTGCATTGGATCCCTCGATAACGACATCGCTGGCATTATCGACATAATAGATGTCGTTGCCAGCGCCGCCGGCCATAGTATCAATACCTTCACCGCCGTCGATCACGTCATTGCCGTCCTCGCCGTAGAGAAAGTCATTGCTACCCAAGCCAAACAGCACGTCATCACCGTTCCGGCCCCAGAGGCTATTGACCTCGCCCGACCCGGTGAGGGCATCGGTAGAGGCCGTGCCGATGACGTTTTCGATGCTGGAAAGCGTGATCGGCCCGGTCCCGCCCGGCGTATATGTGAACGTGCCATCCGCCAAATTGACTGTGGTAGAGGTTGTACCAACAACGCCTGTGAGGTCGAGCGTGTCCGATCCCGATCCACCGGCAAAAATTTCTCCGTAGCTGCCGGTCCAACCATTGAAGACGCGGAAAGTATCGTCGCCGGCCTCACCATAGATCAGGTCTCTGCCGCTGCCGCCGTCGAAGATGTCGTTGCCATCGCCGCCGATCAACAAATCGTCGCCGTCACCCCCGTTAATTATGTCATTGCCGCCCCCGCCATAAATTGTGTCGTTGCCGCCATTGCCGTTCAGCACGTTCGCGACGCTATTGCCGGTGATGGTGTCGCCCAGTTGCGTGCCATCAACATTCTCAACGCTCGTGATTGTCCAGGGACCACCATAGAGCGGGTCATATTGCCACGTCCCAGTCGTCAGGTTGACGATCGCACTATAACTCGTCGTAATCTGGCTGAGATCGAGCCGATCGACCCCGGTTCCGCCATCGATATTGTCGCCAAATTCGGTGCCCGCAACGCTCTGCCGGATGATGAACACGTCATTGCCGGCTTCGCCATAGACAGCGTCCGCGAACCAGCCGCCATAGATGATGTCATTGCCATTGCCGCCATAGATGACATCGGTGCCGTCGCCGCCGTCGAGAATATCGTCGCCATCACCGCCGTAAAGCGTGTCATCGCCGGCGCCACCTTCGAGATAGTCGTTGCCGCCGTCCCCATAGAGCGTGTCGTTGCCGCCATTGCCATAGATGCTGTCATTGCCGGCATTGCCGCGCAGAACATTGGCAACGCTATTGCCGTTCATATAGTCATTGCCCGAACCGCCATTGGCGTTTTCGATCATCGACGCGACATTGTTCTGATACAGCATGGCGTTGAAGATGTTGCCACGGGCGTAAACACTGCTGCCGTTATTGCCCAAATAGGCAAGTTGCGCCTGGCTGAAGACCGAATAGCCGCCGGGGTTGAGGTCCAGGGACAGGTTGGTGCTATAGTTCGACAGATCATAGGTATCGACGCCGCCGCCGTCCCAGATAGTGGCGAAGATGCGGTTGCCGCCTGGATCAATGGCGATCGCGCCATTGATGTAGGTCTCGCCCGTGGTCGGGTTCCAACTGTAAGTGGTGTTCCCGGAATTGACGGTATAATCGGCGCCATACATCGCCTGAAGCGCAGCGATGTCGAGCATCATATAGGTCTGCGGCGCACCCCATTGCTCATAGGAATAGCCGCTCAGGGGCGCGCCCACATAGCTGCGATAGGTCATGACCGTAAATTCGATCGAGTCCCAGGCCGTCGGCAGGGCGCCATAAACATTGGTTTCCTGTCCATGTTTCAGGCCGAGCGAATGACCCAGTTCATGGAACATGGTGTGCCAGGCATAATTGCCCGCGACAGGAGTCTTCAGCGAATAGATGGTGCCATCATAGCCGTTGCCAAAGAAGGTATCGCCGCCATAGATGCTGTTACTCGGATAATAGGCATAAGCCGTACCCGGATCGCTGGAATTGGCGCCGCGGATCGTTGCGATCGCCGAACCGGCGCCATCATAGGTCAGGCTCAGGTTGGTGAAGGACTCTACAGCGAACGCGGTCGCAGCACTGGTCTGCGTGTAGGCGGTGGAATTGAGCGCGGTGTGGAAGGTAACCATCTGCATCGCAGTAAACTGAGAAAAGCCTTCATTCTGCGCGCTGATCCCGTTGCCGTTCGAATCCGAATTATATCCGGCCTGATAGTCGGCAGCGGAATCGGTATCGCTGTAGTAAACAGTCTGGCCGGGATCCCATTTGATGCCGCTCAATATGCCGTCGATGATCTGGCTGCCGGTCGCGGCCTGCGCCAGCGTTGTATTGCCGTTGCCATTAAACTGGGGTTCGTCCAGTCCAGCGGGCGCACCAACCGGATCACCCGGATCGGCCATCACGTCCTGCGGGTAGAGCAGCAAGACTTCGCTGCGGACTGCGCTGTTGCCCAGCATCGACCAGAGGTCGGCCGTGCTGCTAATCGAAAATGTGGATGGGAAAGCAGATGCGCTATCCTCGTCCTGGTTAAACAGGACCTTCGCCGGTCCAGCCCCTGTGAGCTTGAGCATACATCCTCCTGCTAGATGAGTTGGATGACACGTTCATTGTGCCTTTTGGCGACCTTGGCTCACAATTCTATAGGCCGTATTTTTACTTTCCGCCAACAACTAGTTTTATTATAGTTTTCAAGGCTTTGAAATTAATTAGGTGCTAAACAATTGAAACGAAACACATATAATTTTGAGAATTTAAAAAGAAATTTATATAAATTTCCCATTACAATTTAGGCACTTGCAAATAGCGAGTTGAATAGGACGCAATGCCGATTACCAAAATTCGGCGACTCCAGCGTCATTATTCAGTTCTGGCTTTGCGATTTCCCAAGACGAACGATCCGATGAGTGGCTTCCCTGGCCAGCGGATGATCGGGATAACGGTCGATGAAAAGCTGATAGGCCGCTTGCGTGTTTTGCTTTTCCGCTTCGGCAAATTGATCGCGAATGGCTTTTTCCGCGTCACCGGGAGGAAGCATCACGCCTCCGGTGCCGGGCGGCGCATTCATCGGGACCACTGGTACAGACTTGCTTCGTTCGGCACGGCCAGCAGGCGAACAGGCCGCACCACAAAAGACAGCGGTGATGGCAAGAGCTGAACCGAAGCAATGGACGCGGCCAGACATGTCATGCCCTCACACGAACGGTAAGCAGTTCTATCACAGGACCACCCTCCTCTCAAGCAAGATACCCCATCGATTATTCCCGGAAGGCCGTTTCGCTCAGCCGTGTCAGAGGCGTAAGAATATAGGCGAGCACAGATCGCTTGTCCCCAAGCAGATTGACGTCTGCCCCCATGCCCGGCCCGATCGGCAGGCGTCGTCCGGCATCATCGGTGATCGCATTCGTCGTCGTGCGTACTCGCACCAGATAATGACTTTCCCCGGTCCGCTCATTAACGACTGCATCGGGCGAAACCGCCACGACCCGGCCTTCCATCGAACCATAGACGGCGCTGTCATAGGCCGAAATAAGAACCTTGGCCTTCTGGTCTAGCTTGACCGATGCGATGTCTTTGGCGGCGACGGCTGCCTCCACCAGCAGGCTGTCATTGATCGCGACCATTTCCAGCAGTGGGTCGCCCGGCCGCACACTACCGCCCACGGTCGTTACGAAGACGCGATTGATCCGACCATCGAGCGGCGCACGGACCACGGTGCGGTCGAGTTTGCTTTCATAAGCCGGCATGGCCGCCTGTCGTACCGACATATCGGCGCGTGCAGCGGTCAGTTCGTCGGCGGCTCGCGCGAGCCAATCACGTTTTTGTTGCTGCGCGCTCGCCTGCGCCTCCACCAGCACGGAACGGGCGCGTCCCAGCGCCGCAGCAGCGCCAGCCGCCTCGCTACTGGAGACCGCAAATGCGTTTTGCGCCTGTAGCAGTGAACGGCGGGGCTCAATGCCTTCCTGGACCAGCGGACGCATCAGATTGAGGTCGGCACGCGCCGTCTCTCGCGCTGATATCCGCGCTTCCTCCGCCGCGCTCGCCTCGGCGATCGCCCTTCGCGCCTGATCGATGCGCGCTGATGCCACGTTGGACAGGCTGGCAAGTTCCGCCATGCGCGAGCGGTGGAGGCCCTGTTCAACTGCAATCTGACTGGCCATCAATGCGTTGCGCGCCTGTGGGAAATAGGGCGTGCGACCGGCAATCTCCGCCTCCAGGCGAATGACCTTGAAATTCAATGCGTCGCTGCTGGCAAGGTTGCTTTCCAACTCGGCACCGGGCTGGATCGGGCTGAGCCGCACCAGCGGCGTGCCGCGCTTCACGTCCTGACCGACCCGCACCATGATCCTCTGGACGATGCCGCCCTCAAGGTTGGATACAACCTGGAGCTGCGAGCTGGGAATGACCCGGCCGTTCGCCCGCACTGTTCGATCAATCTCCGTCAACCAAGCCCAGACAAGAAAGACGAGTACAAAGGCGAGGATGATCCACAAGATGATGTTCGCCGGGACTTTCGGCTTGATCGTGGTCGACCGCTGAAACTCAAGTTGAGCGGTCATGCGGCTTTCCCCCGAGCCAAGCGCTGCAGCACTGCATCGCGCGGTCCGTCGGCAACGATCTTGCCGCGATCCATGACGATAATCCGATCCACAAGGGTGAGAAGCGAAGTGCGGTGCGTGATGAGCAACATCGTCCGCCCCGCGACCTCCGGCTGCAGCCGTTTGATAAGTTCTGCCTCCGTCTGGGCATCCATAGAACTGCTCGGCTCATCGAAGATGAGCACCGGCGGACGCCCGGCGAGAGCGCGGGCAATGGCGATGGATTGACGCTGCCCGCCCGACAGGCCGTCGCCCCGATCAGCCAAGCGCAGGTCATAGCCATTGGCGATCCGACCCATGAAACCGTGCGTACCGCTGATCTCGGCCGCGCGGATCATTTCGTCCTGGTCTACCGCCGAGCGGTCGAGGCAGATATTCTGGCGCACCGATCCCGCAATCAGCACATTGTCCTGCATCCCTGCACCGATCAAAGCGCGCAATTCGGCGGTGGCATATTGGCGCACGTCGATGCCGTCGATCATGACGACGCCCTCTTCCGGTTCGTAAAGACCCAGAACCAACCGTGCCAGCGTAGACTTGCCAGATCCTACCCGACCGAGAAACCCGACCCGCTCGCCGGGCTTGATGACCAGATTGACCCCGTCCAACGCCCGTTCCGGCGCGCCCGGATAGCGGAAACCGACGCCCCGCATCTCAATCGCGCCATCCAACCGCGCGGGATGCAGCGCATCCCCCTGCGGCCCCTCCGTCGGCGTATCCATCAGCGCGTTGATCTGGCGATAGGCGACCCGCGTCGCCGACAGACGGGACAGCAGCGTGGCGATCTGCGCCAGCGGCGCTAGCGCGCGGCCGCACAGGATCGAGCAGGCCAGCAGAGCGCCCGTGGTAATTTCATGACCGCGAAGCAGGCCCACGCCCACAATGATGATGCCGCAATAAGCGATCGTAGATGCGCTGTTGGCGACCGTCATCGGTACGGCCGCGGCCAGCCTCTGACCCAGCGAGCTTTCCGAATGGCTGATCAGCGCGGCCTGCCAACGCCGGGACAGCATCGGTCCGGCGCCGATCGCCTTCACCGTTTCCAGACTGCCGATGGTTTCGACCAGCACCGACTGCTTGACCAAGCCATCGCCCAGGCTGCGCGCCGACAGTCGATCAAGCGAAGGCGTGGTCAGCAGGCCCGCACCGATCACGAACGGGATCATCGCCAGCGGCGGCAGCACCAGCACGCCGCCCAGCATGGCGATCACCGACAAGGTGATGATGATAAAAGGCACATCGATGATCGCAGTGAGAGTGACCGATGCGAAAAAGTCCCGGAGCGTCTCCAGTTCGCGCATCAGACCCGTCAGAGTCCCGGTGGACCCCCGCCGCTTGTCCAGGCGCAGCGCAAGCAATCGCGCGAACAGAGTTTCGCCCACATCATGGTCGATATTGGCCCCCGCGACATCCACGAAATACACGCGCAGCAAACGCAGCACGAAATCGAAGAGGATCACGAAAACCAGGCCGATGCTCAGGCCGATCAAGGAGGACGAACCATCATTGGGCACGATGCGATCGTAAACGGTCATGGTGAAGAGCGAGGACACCAGGCCGAAGATGTTGATCAACGCCGCCGCCACGGCGACCTTCACATAGGTGGAACGGTTGCGCAGCATCGGTTCGATCAACCAAGGCGCGAAACGGGGTTTCGCGGCCGCCAGCAAAGTCTCTTCACTCATGGCATTGGACTCCCCTCATCGCGCCCGCCGGCGGGGTCCACCCGGATCGACAGTTCGTCCAGCAATTCTCCAGCCTTGGCGAGCAGCACGAAGCGCGAGAGATCGCGTTCCGCCAGGGTTTGAACATAGGTGGCTATGGCGTAGAAATAATTGTCTTCGGACGCGACGAGGTCGAACAGCGTTCCGCCCGATGTTTCGAACCGCGTCGCATAAACGTCGCGATTGTTGCGGCTGGCGATATAGCCTGCTTCGGCTGCGGCAAGTTGAGCCTCTAGTCCCTGAACGTCGCTCCAGGCCATTTCCGCGTCGCGTACCGCTTCCTGCCGCACTCGCGCCGCATAAGCTTCGGCCGCATCGGCGCGCGCTGTCGCCTGATCGGCGCGGGCGTTGAAACCGGCACCAATCTGCGCGCGCACGATGATGCGGCCGCGCACGTCATAATCGCCTGAATTTTCAAATACGCCATAGCGTCCCGCATCGACGCCGGCCGCGATCGTGGGCAATCGTTCAGACCGCGCCGCCCGTGCATCCTGTCGCGCAGCGCGCGCCTCGGCCTCCGCCTTCTGCACCGCTGGCGCGCGCAGGACCAAAGCCTCGATCGCTTCCCGGCTGAAGCCTTCCACGCCCGGTAGCGGAACGCGCTGGAGATCGTCCGGCGCGTCATGGCCGGCGATCGCGCGATATTGCGCCTCCGCGTTGGCCCGATCACGGCGAAACGTCGCCAACCGGGTGCGGACGGTCGCGATCGAACTATCGATCCGCGGCAGATCGCCCGTCGCCGAAAATCCCTGCGTGATCCGGCGATCCACCGCTCCACGCAGTTGCATCTGACGGTCGGTATATTCCAGCGCCGCCTGCTCCATCAGTCGTTGGGCAAGTATGGAATACCAGGCTGTCACAAGACGTATCGCGACGTCCGTGCCATAGGCCAACTTGCCCGTGCGCGCTGCTGCAACCCTGGCGTTGCCGGCGTTAATGCGACTCGACGTTGCACCGAAGTCCAGCAGGCGCTGGCGCATCGAAGCGGTCGCATCGGTCCGGCCCTGGGGCCGGGACCGTTCGATGATGTTACCTGGATCGTTGGAGAAGTTGCGGGCGAAGGACCGGTTGGCGTCGACCGTCAAGTCCAGCGAGGGAAACAGCGCCGACCGCGCCTGAACGCGGGCAGCTTCCGCTTCTCGCTCACCGGCGCGGGCTTCTTCCACCAGCATGTTGGTCTGGACGGCAGTTTCCACTTCGGTGCGGAACAATGTGATCGGCCCCACCCGCTTCGACATGTCGAGCAGCGGATCAGACTGAACAGGATGCGAAAAAGGCTCGGAATTGGGCGGTAACAGCAAATCCTGTTCGGTAACCGCAGCACGTGAGAAGGACGGCACGCACAAAAGCGCCGCCGACGCAGCAGCGCCTGACGCCCAGCCGGCACGAATTGCCAGCCTTCCCCAAGGCCGTTCTATCCTGAACAAAATGCCTGACACCCCAAAACCGCACTATGTCCTCCCCACATATTCTTGTCTGATCCGGCAAGACATTATGTGCGAGTGCGGCGGGGCCATATATGCCCCATGTGACAATAGTGCGCAACGCAGATCGGAGCTTGGTGATGCTGTCAAACATTTACGACTGAAAATGTCATGACTTGGATACCGGCGGAACTGCGGGCTGCATCCTTCGTCGGAAATAAATGGTGCGGGTGGTCGGAATCGAACCGACACTCCTTTCGGAACCGGATTTTGAGTCCGGCGCGTCTACCAGTTTCACCACACCCGCACGGGAGCATTTCAAGGCCGCGCCAATCGGCCTGCAAAATGCGCCTTTCGACACAGGATGGACGCATGATCGAAATCACTGCCCATCAGGTCGGGTCCGCCAGATGGCAAAATCCGTCGCGGCCGTCCAGTCGAAAATCATGCGGTGCCGTCCCGCCCTCTCGGCATCATCCTTGACAGAGCCGCATAGCCTTCCCATTTCAATGATACTTTATATCATAGTTTAAGGCCCTGCGATGCATAATGACAATGCCATTCCGCTGCAATGCCGACCAAGGGCAGTAAAATGGCTCGATGGCTTCGCGCTTTGCGCCTCATCGCTGTGCACCCTGCATTGCCTGGGTCTACCCTTGCTGCTGGCGATTTTACCGGCTTTCGCCAGCCGCATTGATCCTGGCGAATCCTTTCACCTCATCATGCTTGCCATGGCCGTGCCGACAAGTCTTTTCGCCCTAATAGCCGGCAGGCGGCGTGGCGGCGGCGGCGCGCCGCTAGGCCTAGGACTTCTCGGCCTCTTATTGATGGCGATTGGCGCGTTCGCTGTTCGTGGCGCCTGGGCAGAGGCCGCCTGGACCGTGTCGGGCAGTGCTGCGCTGGCGACCGCCCATATTCTCAACTGGCGGCGGGCGGTGGCTTCTGATCGCTCTTGCGCGGCGGAACGAAACTGATCTGCGCCAGTCGCCATAGCCGCTCTTCTCCATGAGGCCAATGGGCGCTGGCATCGAGCGGCTCTTGCGGTCCGGCATGGCCCAATATCTCGGCCCGGATCCAGCGCCCGGTCTCACGGAGGCGAACGGTGGAACCGGGGTAGCGCTCCTCCAGCAGTCGTTGCAGCCGCTCTCCATCGTCCGACAAGTCGGGGCCGGACAGTGCGCGCGGCGCGCCATCGACCAGTTCCGCGGTCGATGATCGCAGCGCCCTTACCCCATCATTGATGATGTCGATCGAAATGATCGCAGCGGCCACGGAGTCCGCCCACCACCAACCGAGGCCCAACCCGATGACACCTCCGATGCCGGCCGCGCCGGTCATCCAGTTGGCCTTGTTCATCAGGGCGTCGGTGTGAAGCAGCTTGTCGGACAATGTTTCCGACAGCGGCAGTTCCTTGCGACCGATGATGAGCGGCGGAATGAGCGAGTAGATTTGCGCCGTCAGCATCACCCATCCCAGCCAGATATCATAGCCAAACAGGCGCACCGATCCGACTGTGGCATGTTCAGCGCGAATGAGGGTCATCGCCGAATCCCACAGCAACAGGGCGCCGGTCGCTGCAAGCGCGACGGCCGCCAGGAAGAAGCCCAGCCCGTTCACCCGCCCAAATCCGAACGGAAAGCGTCGCGAGCGCTGGCCATGCCGTTCCATATGAGCGGCGACCAGGAACGCGATCGGCGGCACCAGTCCCAGCGTATCTTCAACCCATGCGGTCTTCATCGTCTGGCTCTGTCCCATGGCCAGGCCCATTGCGACGATGATGGTGCTGGTCCAGAACAGGTTCCAATATTCCAGCCGTTCGGCGCGCTGTAGCGCGTCCATGACGTCCGGCGGAAGTCGCTCCGCGCCTTTCATGATGCAGCCCCCGGTTCGGCGACGTCGCGCGCGGCCGCTTCCACCTCCATAATCCAGCGATTTTCTCCGTTGCGCATGGCCGCATGATATTGCATCCGCCGCTCGCCCTCTCCCCGCGCGGCGATGGCCGGACTCAACGCCACCTGCGCCGCCCATGGCGTCTTGGGATCGAGCGGCGTAAGAACAAGGTCGAGGTCGCCCCGTTCCAGCGCCTGAAACAGGGGTTCAGTGGCACCGGTCACGATGCGAGGCCGCGCACCGGTGACTTGCGATAGGCGATTCAGCAACAGGGCAGCCGGGCGTCGGCCAAAATCACTCTCGGGCGCGACGACCCCTATGCGCATGACGTGATTCCGCGTAATCGACTGATAGCTGCCCTCTGGATCGCGCGGCAAAGCGCCACATGCCATCAGCAAAAGGCAGGAACTGAGCAGCCATTTTTTCATGTCGGGTTGAAAACGACCACCTCCCTTTCAGGTTCCTCCGCTCAGTTGTCCGTATGACCAGCATCGGTATGGCCAGGAAAGGGCGTAGCTTTCAGCAATTGCGCGAGATGAGTCGCGTTGCCCGCCACCATCTTGGCGGCCTGGGCGACCATCTCCGGCGTTTCGTCAAGATCCTTGAAATCGGTCGAGCCCATCGCTTCACCCACCCAATAACAGGCCGCGACAGCCGGAATGGTCCAGCCGACATCGTTGAGCGCCTGGAAAATCTGGGCTGAGGCAAAATGGGCGCCATCTTCATTGCCCACGATGGCGGCGACCGCCACCTTCGAATAGCTCGGCATCCGCCCCTGCCCGTCGGTTTCGGATAGAAAGGCATCCATGCGCTCCAACGCGCGCTTGGCGACGCTGCCGGCCTGCCCCATCCAAATCGGCGTACCGAGAATGAGGATGTCGGCAGAGAGTATCTTGCGGCGGATCGCTGGCCATTCGTCACCATCGCCTTCGTCCGACGTCACTCCAGCAGAGACATGGTGCGCGGCAACGCGAATCGTGTCGGCGACCTCAACGCCGAGCGCCTGGAATTCGCCGGCGAGCACAGCGATCATCGCATCGGTGGAACTCGCCTTGGTCGGATCACGCTTGAGCGTGCAGTTGAGCGGCTGGACCTTGAGCATCTCTCTCTCCTTTGACGGAAACCCAAGGCTTAACTGCGCCGCTACGCGTCAGGTTCCGATCGGCGCGAGCAGCCACGGCTGACAATATGTTGCGGGAGGACGGCTTGGGCGATAGCCTTCTTGCGTAACGATACGCGCTCGCTATAAGAGCGCCATCGTGCAGACTTAGACAACTTCAAACGGAGAAGGATATTCCTTTGGCCGAACCGTCTGCCACGTTCCTGTTATTCGGCGCCACGGGCGACCTGGCCCGCCGCATGATCTTCCCTTCGCTCTACAACCTCCTGTCCGATGGCTTGCTGCCGGACGATTTCCTGATCGTCGCCTCGGCTCGATCGGACATGTCGGATGACGCGTTTCGCGACGATGTTTGCGCAGCGTTGCAGCAATTTCTGCCCGCCGACCGCTATGACGCAGAGGTCGCGACGCGCCTGCGGGAGTTGATCCGCTATCAGTCGGTCGAGGCCGGCAATGCCGCGCAATTCGCCGCGCTGGCCGAGCGGATCGACGGGCGGCTGGAACGCGGCCTGTCGGTCTATCTTTCCACCCCGCCATCGCTTTTCGCGCCTACCGCGCAGGGACTGGCAGACGCCGGCCTCATCACGCCGACGACCCGGATCGCGATGGAAAAGCCGATCGGCAAGGATCTCGCCTCCTCCCGGCAAGTGAATGACGGGATCGGGGCGCTCTTCGCTGAAGAACAGATTTTCCGCGTGGACCATTATCTGGGCAAGGAAACGGTCCAGAACCTGCTCGCCCTGCGCTTCGGCAACGTCATGTTCGAACCGCTCTGGAACGCGGCGGCAATCGACCATGTCCAGATTACCGTTGGCGAAACCGTCGGCCTTGAAGGGCGCGTTTCCTATTATGACGGCGTGGGCGCGCTGCGCGACATGGTGCAGAATCATATCCTGCAAATTCTCTCCATCCTGACGATGGAGCCGCCCGCACGGATGGACCCGACCGCCGTGCGCGACGAGAAGGTAAAAGTGCTGCGTTCGCTGCGCCCGATGACGGCGGAAATGGTCAAGAGCCACAGCGTGCGCGGCCAATATACGCCCGGCGCGGTGCAGGGTCAGATCGTGACCGGCTATGCAGATGAACTGGGCAAGCCGTCCGACACCGAAACCTTCGTGGCGCTCAAGGCCAATATCGATAATTGGCGGTGGCAGGGCGTCCCCTTCTACCTGCGCACCGGCAAGCGGATGCCGCAGCGCCAGTCCGAGATTCTGATCCAGTTCAAGCCCGTTCGCCATTCCATCTTCTGGCGCGACGGTTATGGCACGGGGCTGGAACCCAATACGTTGATCATCCGGCTGCAACCCGAAGAATATATCCGTCTGCTCATCATGAGCAAAAGGCCGGGCCTAGAACGGCAGGTGCATCTGGAAGAAGTGACGCTTGACGTGTCGCTGACCGCCGCCTTTGCCGGGCAGCGCCGTCGGATTGCCTATGAACGGCTGATCCTCGACCTGCTGGCGGGCGACCAGACCCTGTTCGTACGCCGCGACGAAGTGGAGGCGCAATGGACCTGGATCGATTCGATCATCGAGGGTTGGAAACAGGCCAATATGAAGGTCGCCCCCTATTCTTCGGGGAACTGGGGGCCGTCCTCGGCCATTGCCTTGATCGAACGCGACGGAGCTAGCTGGCATGACTGACCTTCACCCCGTAATCGCCAAGGTGACCGAGCGCATCGTTACGCGCAGTGCGCCACGCCGCCGCCAATATCTCGATCTGATCGAGCGCGGCCGCGACGCGGGCACGAACCGCGATCAACTTTCCTGCGGCAATCTGGCCCATGGCTTCGCCGCGAGCGGCGAGGACAAGCCCGCGATCCGCACTGGTCGTGCGATGAACATCGGCATCGTCACGGCCTATAATGATATGTTGTCGGCGCATCAGCCCTATGGCCGCTATCCCGAACAGATCAAGATCGCCGCGCGCGAAGTCGGCGCGACGGCGCAGGTGGCGGGCGGCGTGCCCGCAATGTGCGACGGCGTAACCCAGGGACAGGCCGGCATGGACCTGTCGCTCTTTTCCCGTGACACCATCGCGCTCGGGACCGCCGTGGCGCTCAGCCATGCGATGTTCGAAGGGGCGTTGCTGCTGGGTATTTGCGACAAGATCGTCCCCGGCCTGCTCATCGGGGCATTGCGGTTCGGGCATCTGCCGACCATTCTCGTTCCCGCCGGCCCCATGCCATCGGGCCTGGCCAACAAGGAAAAGGTCCGCATTCGCCAGCTCTATGCCGAAGGCAAGGTGGGCCGCGACGAACTGCTCGAATCGGAAAGCGCCAGCTATCATGGCGCGGGCACCTGCACCTTTTATGGCACCGCCAATTCGAACCAGATGATGATGGAGATGATGGGGCTGCACATGCCCGCCGCCTCCTTTGTGAATCCCGGCACGAAGCTGCGGACCGAACTGACGCGCGCCGCGACCCATCGGCTGGCGGGAATAGGCTGGGACGGCGACGACTACCGGCCGCTGGGTCATTGCGTCGATGAAAAGGCGATCGTCAACGCCATCATCGGCTTGATGGCGACGGGCGGCTCCACCAACCATGCCATCCACCTGCCCGCCATCGCGCGGGCCGCGGGGATCAGCATCGACTGGACCGACTTCGCCGAACTGTCCGATGTCGTTCCGCTGCTGGCCCGCGTTTATCCGAACGGATCGGGTGACGTGAACCATTTCCATGCGGCCGGCGGCATCAGCGTCGTCATCCGCGAATTGCTCGACGCCGGGCTGCTCCATCGCGACATATTGACCGTCGCGCGCACGGACCTCACCGACTATGGCAAGGAACCGGTGCTGGAAGACGATGCGCTGATGTGGCGCGACGTGCCTGCGTCCCGCGACGAGACCATATTGCGCCCCGTCGCCAATCCGTTCCAGTCCGACGGCGGCATGAAGCTGCTTCAGGGCAATCTGGGCCGCTGCGTCATGAAAGTGAGCGCAGTGGACGAGGAGCGCTGGACGATCGAGGCGCCCGCTGCTGTCTTCCACGAACAGGACGATGTGCTGCGTGCTTTCAAGGCCGGCGAGCTGGAGCGCGACGCCGTGGTGGTGGTTCGCTTCCAGGGGCCCCGCGCCAACGGGATGCCCGAACTGCATAAGCTGACCCCCGCGCTGGGCGTGCTTCAGGATCGCGGCTTCAAGGTGGCGCTGCTCACCGACGGGCGCATGTCCGGGGCGAGCGGCAAGGTGCCCGCCGCCATTCATCTGTCCCCTGAAGCGCTAGGCGGCGGCCCGATCGGCAAGCTGCGCAACGGCGACATGGTGCGGCTCTGCGCGCTGACCGGGCAAGTCGAAGCGCTGGTCGATACCGCGGAATGGGAGGCGCGCGAGATGCCCGAAGCGCCGCCGCCGCCCTATGACACGGGTCGGGAACTCTTCGCGCTCTTCCGTCATCACAGCGATCTCGCCGAACAGGGGGCATCGCCCATCCTGGCAGCGATGGAGAGCGAGTTTTAATTGCCCATCATTCGCTCTGCGCCTTGCAGATGCGAGTGAAGCCCCCGCTTTCGCCGGGATGCCGCAATAACATTGGGATGCCTTTGATGACCGACATCATCGCCGCCGACATCGGCGGAACCAACGCCCGCTTCGCGCGGGCGTCGCTGGACGACAAGGGCGTGCCCACGCTCCGCACCGTCCGCAAATATAAGGTGGAGGACTATCCTAGCCTCATCGCCTGCTGGAACGCCTTTGCCGAGGATGAGAAGAAGGACGGCGCGAGCGAACTGCCTGATGCCGCCTCCATCGCTTTCGCCACCGCAATCGGGCGCGACGTCATCAAGCTGACCAACAGCAATTGGGTGATCCGTTCGGACACGCTCGCCGCCGATCTGGGCGTGCGCACGGTGCGGCTTGTCAATGATTTCGAAGCCGTGGCCCATGCCGTATCGCGCCTTCCGCAAGAAAATCTGCCGCTTCTTTTCGGCAAAGACCGGCCTTTCCCGCGCGACGGCGGCGTCACCATCCTTGGCCCCGGCACGGGCCTGGGCGTCGCCATGATCGCTTATGACAACGGGCAACCGCATGTCATCGCGACCGAAGGCGGTCATCTGGATTTCGCGCCGCTCGATCATATCGAAGAGCGGGTGCTGTCTTATCTGCGCGACAAGTTTCTGCGCGTATCGACCGAGCGGATCGTATCCGGGCCAGGCCTCAACTATATTTACAAGGCGCTCGCGACGATCGGCCATGACCGCGTTGTGCTGATGGAAGACCCGGAACTGTGGCAGGCGGCGCTCGACGGCAGCGATCCTTTCGCGCGGGCGGCGCTGGAACGCTTTTGCCTCTGCTACGGATCGGTCGCGGGCGACTTGGCGCTGGCGCACGGCCCCCATGCGGTTGTGCTGGCCGGTGGTTTGACCCAACGGATGCGCGATTTCCTGCCGCATAGTGGGTTCCACACACGTTTCACGGCCAAGGGCCGGTTCGAAAGCCTGATGGCGACGGTACCGATCCGCTGCGCCGTCCATGATGAAATCGGCTTGTTCGGCGCTGCCGCAGCCTTCAGGGAGAAATGAAAATGCGTCTGACCGTCGAACAAGTGATGGATTTGGCTCCGGTTATCCCCGTATTGGTGGTGGAACGGGTCGAGGACGCCCTGCCGATCGCACAGGCGCTGGTAAAGGGCGGCCTGCCCGCGCTGGAAGTGACGCTGCGCACGCCGGCCGCGCTGGATGTCATCCGCGAAATGGCGAAGGTCGAAGGCGCCGTAGTGGGCGCTGGCACGGTGCTGAACCCGGCCCAGCTCGACGCCGCGATGGAAGCGGGCGCACGCTTCATCGTCAGCCCCGGCCTGACCGAGCCGCTGGGTAAGGCGGCCATCGCGGCGGAAGTCCCTTTCCTGCCCGGCACCGCGACTGCGGGCGACGTCATGCGCGGCATGGACATGGGCCTGTCGCACTTCAAATTCTTTCCCGCCGAAACTTCTGGCGGCCTGCCCGCGCTCAAGGCGCTGGCCGCACCGCTCCACACCGCCCGTTTCTGCCCGACCGGCGGCATCACGGGGCAGAGCGCCCCCGAATGGCTGGCCCAATCCTTCATCAAATGCGTCGGCGGCAGTTGGGTCGTGCCCAAGGGGCCGGTCGATGCCGCAAAGATCGAGGCATTGGCGCGCGAAGCCGCGGCGCTGGCGCGCTGAGGCGGTTGCGCCCGCCCGCCGCCCGTCCTAGATGCGAGCCATGACTCCGCGCCGCCTTCTCACCGCCCTCGCCCTGATGCTGTCGGGCTGCGCCGGGGCGCCGCAAAATTATCCGTCGCTCGCCAAGCGGCCGATCGAAAGCGCGCCGATCGCCGAGGTGTCGCCGCCGCCTGCGTCGATCCCGGCCGACGCCGAATTGTCGGCTGAGATCGCCCGCTATGTCGAGCAGGCCGACAAGGGCGCCGCCGCCTTCGAGGCTGCCTATGCCGAGGCAGACAAAGCCGTGAACGCAGCGGCGCGGGCCGCAGTTTCCAGCGATGCCTGGGTCGGCGCGCAAGTGTCGATCAGCACGCTGGAGGCTGCGCGCAACGACAGCGTGTCGGCGCTCGCCAGCCTGGATACCCTCTATGTTCAGCGCAGCAACGCGGTGGCCGACGGCAAGTCCGCAGGCGGTCTGGCGGATATCGACGCGGCCCGCAGCGCGGCGCTGGCGCTGGTCGATCAGCAGAATGACCGTATCGACGCGATGAAGGCGCGCCTGCCCCAGCCCTGAAATCCGCAACCTATTCGAACGCTGCCTTGACGGCGCCCTTATGCGCCTTGGCATTATGGACATAATGGTCCACCCCTTCCCGCATGGCGATCAACGCTTCGTCGGTCAGGTCGCGCATATATTTGGCCGGGCGACCAGCCCATAGCTGACGATGCAGCACCCGCTTGCCCGGCGAGAGCAATGCGCCCGCCGCCAGCATGGCGTCGCTTTCCACCACGGAGCCGCTCATCACGACCGCGCCGAGCCCGACAAAGGCGCGATCATGCAGGACGCAGCCATGGATCATCGCCATATGGCCGATCAGCACATCGTCACCGATGATCGTCGGCCAACCCTCGGCCGGACGATCAGCGCCATCGCCGGGGCTGTCGCAGTGAATGACGGTGCCGTCCTGCACGTTGGTGCGTGCGCCGATGGTGACGCGGTTGACGTCGCCGCGTATCACGCAATTATACCAGATGCTGGCATCCTCGCCGATTTCGACGTCGCCGACGATCCGGCACCCCGGCGCGATGAAGGCGCCGGGATGGATGACCGGCGTCTTGCCGTTGAAGGGGATGATGCTGACGTCGGGATGATCCATCACTTCAGCCCCCCAACAATCGCGCGGCGTGGAGGGCGTGGTAGGTGAGTACGCCCGAACAGCCGGCGCGCTTGAACGCCAGCAGCGTTTCGAGGATCAGTGCGTCCCGGTCCCCCGCGCCCGCCGCGGCGGCATGTTCGATCATCGCATATTCGCCCGACACTTGATAGGCGAAGACCGGGACGGCGAAACGGTCCCGGACACGCGCAACGATGTCGAGATAGGGTAACCCCGGCTTCACCATCACGCTGTCGGCGCCTTCTGCCAGGTCGAGCGCGACTTCGCGCAACGCTTCCTCGCCATTGGCGGGGTCCATCTGATAGTTTTTCTTGTCGCCCTTGAGCAGCCCGCGCGATCCGACCGCGTCGCGGAACGGGCCGTAGAAAGCGCTGGCATATTTGGCCGCATAAGCCATGATCTGGACATTGGCGTGGCCGGTTTCCTCCAGCGCCTCGCGGATCGCGCCGACGCGGCCGTCCATCATGTCGCTGGGCGCGATGATGTCGGCGCCCGCCGCCGCCTGGTTCAGCGACTGACCGATCAGCACGTCGATGGTCGCATCATTGACGACATAGCCCGCTTCGTCGAGCAGTCCGTCCTGGCCATGGGCGGTGTAGGGATCGAGCGCCACGTCGGTCAGCACGCCGATGTCGGGCACCGCATCCTTGATCGCCCGGATCGCCCGGCACATGAGATTGTCGGGATTGAGCGCTTCGGCGCCATCGTCGCTGCGCCGATCCACCTGGGTGTTGGGGAAGAGGGCAAGGCAGGGAATGCCGGCATCGCGCGCGTCCCTGGCCCGCGCCACCATCAGGTCCACCGACCAGCGCGAAACGCCGGGCAAGGCGGCGATCGGTTCCTCGACTCCCTCCCCTTCGGTCACGAACAGCGGCCAGAGGAAATCGCTGGGCGAGAGGCGATTTTCGGCGTGCATTGCCCGGCTCCAGGCCGAGGCGCGGGTGCGGCGCAGGCGCAGCGCCGGATATTGTGCGTGGGTCATGAACGCCGGTGTAGGCGCGGCCGAGGTGCCGATCAAGCCGGGCAAGAGGCTATGGCTTGAACCCTGCCTTGGCTGCGCGCTAACGTCGTCGCCATGACCGCAAAGCCCGTTTCCGTCCGCCGCCGCTCCCGCTGGATCAGCATTCCGCTCAAGATCATCCTCAGCTTCCTCGTCATCTCGCTGCTGCTGGTGGCGCTCTATCGCTTCGTGCCGCCGCCCGTGACGATGACCATGGTCCTTGATCCCAACGGCATCACCAAGGACTGGACCAGGCTGGACGCGATCGATCCCGACATGGCGCGGGCGGCGATTGCGGCGGAGGACGGCAAATTCTGCACCCATCATGGCTTCGACGTTGACGCAATCGCCAAGGCGGCGATCCATAATGCAAGCGGCGGCCGGGTGCGTGGGGGCTCCACCATCAGTCAGCAGACCGCCAAGAATGTCTTTCTGTGGCAGGGCGGCGGTTTCGTGCGCAAGGGGCTGGAGGCTTGGTTCACCATGCTGATCGAGGCGATCTGGGGCAAGCGGCGGATCATGGAGGTCTATCTGAACGTCGCCGAAACCGGCATCGGCACCTATGGCGTGGAGGCCGGGGCAATGCGCTATTTCCACCATGGCGCGGGCAAGTTGAGCCGGGCCGAGGCCGCCCGGATCGCCGCCGTCCTGCCGCTTCCCAAGAAGCGCGCCGCCGTCGCGCCCAGCGGCTTCACCCGCCGTTACGGCAACAAGATCGCAGCGCGGATCGGCGTCGTGCAGCGGGATGGATTGGACGGCTGCCTGCGATAACGGCGGCGACAGCCAAAGTTCACACCGTTGTCGGCCTTTTCCGGCCAATTGTACCTGTAACGCTACAGGAAAGTCACGGGGACGCCACAGCGAAGCCCCTTCAAAGCCACATAAGCGCCCCTGCGACGCGACGGCGAAGCGCCAGTAGCGCGCCGGGCGCGCGACAACCACGCGCCGCAGACGCGCGCGAAAGGCAACGGTCCCGATCGTCAGGGCGCCATGGGGTCGAAGGAGGGCCGCAAGCTGGTCCATCCGGCAGGGTAGATCAGAATAAATCCTACATCGCCAGTGGAACGCGCCCCGCTCCGCATCCAGGTTCGGGCTGGTCTCGGGTAAAGGCGATGCACAAAGAAAAAGGGCGGGGATCGCTCCCCGCCCTTTCCGTTAGATAGCCGTCCTGAAGTTGCTTAGAAGCCGACGATCAGCGAGGCGCTGATCGCGCGCGGCGACCCAAAGTTCACGAATGCCGAGGACGAGCTGGACAGCGTGTCCAGGCCGCCACTAAACGAGCCGACATAGAATTTGTCGAACAGGTTCGAAACGTTGAGCTGGATCGCACCCTTTTCCATGCCCAGGCTCGCCAGCGAGTAACGCAGGTCGAGGTCGACGACGGTGTAGCCGCCGAACTTGGCGCCGGGGAAGATCAGCTTGGTCGAACCATCAGCCAAGGTCGCCGTCTGAATTTCACCGTTGATGTCGTTCAGATAGCGCGAGCTGGTGCGCTTCGCCTGAACGCCCATGGTGAAGTCGCCGACATTGCCCTGGAGACGGCCACCGAACAGGAATTTCGGTGCGCCACGTTCACGCTTGCCTGACGTGCGCAGATAGGCGACGCCGTCCTGAACGTAGCACAGCCCTGCCAGCGCGATGTCGCTGGTGGCCGAGCAGCTGGCCGTCACCGCATCGTTCTCAATTTCCGACTTGATGTAGGAACCGAACAGATAAGCCGTCACTTCCTTGATCGGGCTGTACGAGATGCTGCCGTCAACACCGTATTTCTTGACCGGGCCGAGGTTGGTGTCGGTGCCGTTGCCGTCGATGTCATAGGCGGTGACCAGACGGTTCTTATACTTGGAGTACCAACCGGTGATCGCGGCCTGGACTTGGCCCGACGTGTAGCGCAGGCTCGCGTCGAAGCTGTCCGACGTTTCCGGCGAACGGTAAGCGGCATCGCTACCGTCGGGGAAGTAGAAGGAGTTATACAGCGCGTCCGTGCCGGGAACCGAAATGTTCTTGGCATAGCTGCCGGCAATGCTGATCTGCGGCGTGATTTTGAAGACCGCACCAACGTTGGGCAGGAACTTGTCATATTTCAGCGTGCGGCCCTGCGGTGCAGCCGAACCGCTCGCCTTGCCCGTGGCGTCGTTGAAGCTGTAAGGATGGGTCGCGATATAATCGGCCTGCTGATCTGCCGGCACACAATCGACGAAACCGCCCGAACTGGTAGTGAAGCAATACTGATTCAGGTCGCGCTTGAAGAAGGGCAGACGGCCTCCAAGCAGAACGGTCAGTTGGTCGTCAAAGAAGGTGCCGCGATATTCACCGGCAATCTGGTGCAGCGTGGCATAGGACAAACGATCGCGCTTGGTCAGCGCATTGCCGGCTGCATCGGTCAGCGGGTCGTTGATCGGGAACACGTCCAAAGGCTCGCCGCCCAGGTCCACATAGCCGGCATAACCGGTCTGGCGGTGACGCGCACGATCGTAGCTGTAGGACAGGCGAACGCGGTTATTATCGTCAATCTCGTAGGCCAGGTTGGCGATGCCAACCCAACGACGGGTGTTGGTCTGGCTCGGCTGAAGCAGCGTGACCCGACCGAGAACGCCGTCACCGTTCAAGTCCTGCCCGAAGTAGAAGGAACCGTTATAGTTGCCTGTGCCGGTGTAGCCAGCCTTGGCGTCGGTGAACAGGGTTTCATTGGCGCTGGTCGTGCCGCCGCCATTGGCCTTCACCCACTGATAGGCGCCATCGACCGTCAGCGTGAGGCGCTCGGCCAAGGTGAACTTCGACGCCAAACGGACGTTGCCAGTATTCGAAGGATTGTACCGGCGCTCAAAGTCAGTGCCGCAGGAATTGGGCGTGCTGGTCTGGCTTACGTTGCAGGGATAGCCGCCGGCGATGTCGTAGAAACGACCATCCTTGTTTCCGGTGAAGGCGTTGGCGCGGAGCGGAGAACCACCAAAATTGTTGCGGTTCTGGTTATAATGAGCAGCCAGCGAGATAAAATCGCCGTTAGACCCGATGTCCTGCCAGATCTTGGCGTTATACTGCTGCTTGTAGACCTTGCCATAGTTGGAGAAGGCCGCGTCGTTGCGCGCACGCGATGCCGAAATCCAGGCCTTGGTTCCGTGACCAGTCAGATCGCCGGTATTGACCACGCCGAACATGCGGAAGAAGGGACGATCGCCCGAACCGTCAGCCACAATGTTGCCGTAGCTGACGCTGGCGAGGACGCCATATTCGTCGCTGGGTTCAAGCGTGTTGATGTTGACGGTACCGCCGACAGCCGCCGCGGTCGGGCTGTCGACGTCGGTGGAACCCAGGTTGACGTTGACGTTCTCGATCAGTTCAGGGTCTACCTGCTGATTAGTATAGACCGCATAGTTACCGGAGTCGTTGAGCGGGATGCCGTCGAAGGTCTGCGAAATACGGTCCGAACTGAAACCGCGGATGGTGAAGGAACCACCGCTGGAACCCCAGGGATCGTTGTTGGTGAAGCTGACGCCCGGCACCAGGTTGATGATTTCGTTGACCGACTGGCCGGGACGCTGCGCCTTGATCAATTCCTGGTCAAGCACGACCCTCGCCTTGGGCGAATCGGGAATCTTGACGCCGCCGACGCTCTGATCAGCGCGCGCGCCCGTCACGACGATGGTGTCGAAGTCATTCGAACCGGTCGACTGCGCGAAGGCGGCGCCCGGGATGGCTACGGCGATGACTGCCGCGCTGCCCATGAGAAACTGTTTCATTAGACCCTTGTCCCTTTCCAAGAGTGGGGGCGATCGCACCCACTATCGTCCTGCTCTTTCAAGCTGGAGCCGCCTGTCGCGGCAACTGGCGACGCCCCTGTGATGCTGTCGTTGCGCTTTTGTTACAGCGCATCATCAGGATTGTCGCAAACTCCCCGCAGCCCGATCCACGGTGGGACCAGACAGCGCGCCTATGGGTATAATATGTTGAGATTTCATGACATATTTTCCGACGCGCGGACCAGTTCGGCACTGGTGCAATTTTGCAACGCAGCAGGAATTTTTGTGCGTCGCGCGAAGGCGTGAAAAAGGGGCCGGCGATCGCCGCCGGCCCCTCGTCATTCTATCAAGCAGGACCGATCGAAATCAGGCCGCGTCTTCTGCCCGTTTCTTGCTCTCGCTGAACACCCGGATCGGCTCCTTCGTGCCGGCGACGACATCCTTGTCCACCACCACTTCGCCGACACCTTCCATCGACGGCAGGTCGAACATGGTGTCGAGCAGGATCGATTCGAGGATCGACCGCAGGCCGCGCGCGCCGGTTTTGCGTTCGATTGCCTTCTTTGCGATCGCCGTCAGGGCATCGTCCGTGAAGCTAAGCTCGACATTCTCCATGTCGAACAGCTTTTGATACTGCTTCACCAGGGCGTTTTTCGGTTCGACCAGGATCTTGACCAGCGCCGACACATCGAGGTCTTCCAGCGTGGCGATGACCGGCAGCCGGCCCACAAATTCAGGGATCAGACCGAATTTGAGCAGATCTTCCGGCTCCGACTGACGCAGCAATTCGCCGGTCTTGCGCTCTTCGGGCGCGGCGACATGCGCGCCGAAACCGATCGACTTGGCTTCCAGACGATCGCCGATGATCTTTTCTAGGCCCGCAAAGGCGCCGCCGCAGATGAACAGGATGTTGGTCGTATCGACCTGAAGAAACTCCTGCTGCGGATGTTTGCGGCCGCCCTGGGGCGGAACGCTGGCGGTGGTGCCTTCCATCAGCTTGAGCAGCGCCTGCTGCACGCCTTCGCCCGACACGTCGCGGGTGATGGAGGGATTTTCCGCCTTGCGGCTGATCTTGTCGATCTCGTCGATGTAGACGATGCCGCGCTGCGCCTTTTCGACATTATAGTCGGACGCCTGCAACAGTTTGAGGATGATGTTTTCCACATCCTCGCCGACATAGCCGGCTTCGGTCAGCGTCGTCGCGTCCGCCATGGTGAAGGGCACGTCGAACGTCTTGGCCAGCGTCTGGGCCAGCAGCGTCTTGCCACAGCCGGTCGGGCCAACGAGCAGGATGTTGGACTTGGCCAGTTCCACCTCGCCCGGCTTCGAACCGTGATTGAGGCGCTTGTAATGATTATGGACCGCCACCGACAGCACGCGCTTGGCGCGGTTCTGGCCGATCACATAATCGTCGAGCACATCGCAGATTTCCTGCGGGGTGGGCACGCCGCCATCTTTCCGGCCGACGAGACCGCCCTTGGTCTCCTCCCGGATGATGTCGTTGCACAGTTCCACGCATTCGTCGCAGATGAACACGGTCGGTCCCGCGATCAGCTTCCGCACCTCATGCTGCGACTTGCCGCAGAAGGAGCAGTAGAGCGTGCTTTTCGAATCCGAACCGGTAAGCTTAGTCATTCGCCATTCTCTCTTCCCTCCCGGCTGGCAGTCACCAGAGCTGCGTCCGGCGAGGGATTTTCTGGTCCAAAGGCCATCCTAGCCCGCCGCGCGCCCTTTTCACAAGAGGTGAAAGTGACGCAGCGGCGTAAAGATAGGCTTTATCCCTCGGTTGTTTCCGCCATCGGGCGGCGATCAAAGACTTCGTCGACCAGGCCGAAGGTCTTGGCCTCGTCCGCTTCGAGGAAGGTGTCGCGGTCCATCGCCCGCTCCACAGCTTCCAGCGTCTGGCCGGTATATTGAACATAAAGATCGTTCAGGCGACGACGGATGCGCAGGATTTCCTTGGCCTGGATTTCGATGTCGGACGCCATGCCCTGCGCCCCGCCCGAAGGCTGATGCACCATGATGCGCGCGTTCGACAGGGCGATGCGCTTGCCCGGTTCGCCCGCGGCGAGCAGGAAGCTGCCCATCGACGCGGCCTGGCCGATGCACACGGTGCCGACCTGGGGACGAATATATTTCATCGTGTCATGGATCGCCATGCCGGACGTCACGACGCCACCGGGCGAGTTGATATACATCCAGATGTCCTTTTTCGGATTTTCCGATTCCAGGAACAGGAGCTGGGCGACGATCAGCGACGCCATATGGTCTTCGACCTGACCGGTGATGAAGATGATCCGCTCGCGCAGCAGCCGCGAATAGATGTCGAAGCTGCGTTCGCCGCGGTTCGACTGTTCGATGACGATAGGGACCAACGCGGCCATGGGATCGGACATGATATCGGTCATTGTGCTCTTTTCCGGGTAGTTGCTTTTTGCCCAGCCCCTACATCGGCACAAATGGCGGATGGTTCAAGGGGCTTGGACCAGGGAGGGTCCGATCAGTCGCGGCGCGCGAAATCGGCGGGTGCGCGAAAGGCAAGATAGGCAAGCCGCCGCACTTCGCGCCGGCCGCGCACCACGGTGTCGAGGATGAGACCGCACATCGCGGACAAGGTGGCGAGGATCATCAGCCCCGTCACCAGAATCGCCGTGGGAAAGCGCGGCACGAGGCCGGTATGCATATAGGTGACGATCAGCGGCGCGGCAAGCACCAGCCCCAGCAGCGCCAGCGCGGCGGCGATCAGACCGAAGAAGAGGACGGGCCGTTCGATGCGATAGAGGGTGATGATGGTGCGCAGGATGCGAAAGCCGTCACGATAGGTGCTGAGCTTGCTGACCGATCCCTCCGGCCGCGCGCCATAGGCGGTAACGACCTCCGCCACCGGCATGGCGAGTTCCAGCGCGTGCACGCTGATTTCGGTCTCGATCTCGAAACCGGCCGAAAGGACCGGGAAGCTTTTTACGAAGCGGCGCGAAAAAACGCGATAGCCCGACAATATGTCGGTGAAGCTGCGGCCGAAAAGCTGCTTGAGCAACGTCGTCAGCGCCCAGTTGCCGAAGCGATGGCCGCGCCGATAGGCGGCCTCCACCGCGTCACGGCGACAACCGACGACCATGTCCAGATTATCCGCCAGCATCGCGCCGATCATGGCGGGCGCGGCCGCGGCCTCATAGGTGGCGTCGCCGTCCGCCATCACATAGATGTCGGCGTCGATGTCAGCGAACATGCGCCGCACGACATGGCCCTTGCCCTGCTGGCTCACGCGGCGGACGATCGCGCCCGCGCCGGCCGCCAGGTCGCGGCTGGCGTCAATGCTGTTATTGTCGAACACGTAGATGTCGGCGGCAGGCAGCACCCGGCGAAAATCCTCCACCGTCTGCACGATCGCTTCCGCCTCATTATAACAGGGCAGGATCACCGCCACGCGCGGCGTTGCCATGGCAGGCCCATTCTCCACGCTTTCGCCCATCACTGGCGGAAATTCCTTCATCGTCGCGCTAAGCCCCTGCCCAATCCGTCGTGCCGACATGGCGCATCATGATTAAGATTTCATCTGCCATGCCGCCGGCGCAATGAAAAGCGCCCGTGCTTCGGAAGGAAGCCGGGCGCTGTTCATATCGATTCAGGCGATCTTATTCGGCCTTGGCAGCGGCCTTTTTGGGAGCGGCCTTCTTCTTCGGCTTGTCATCGGCGGCAGCGTCGTCAGCGGCTGCATCTTCGACTACAGCCTCGTCCTTCTTGGCCGCAGCCTTCTTGGCGGCAGGCTTCTTGGCGGCAGGCGCTTCCTCCGCCGCAGGAGCGGCTTCCGCATCCCCCGCCGCGTCGGCCGGCTCCGCCTTCTTCTTGGGCGCCGCCTTCTTGGCCTTGGGCTTGTCGTCATGATCATGGTCATGGTCATGACCGCAATCGGGGCCGTGGACATGCGGCTTCAGGTCGCCATCTTCCGCCTCGATTGCGGCTTCCAGTTCCTCGCGCGTCACGGCGCGGCCGGTGACTTCCGCCTTTTCGAACAGGAAGTCGACGACCTTGTCCTCATACAGGGGCGCACGCAGCTGGGCGGCGGCCATCGGATCCTGGCGGACATATTGCACGAACCGCTCGCGATCCTGCGGGCTATATTGCTGCGCGGCCTGCATGACCAAGCGGTTCATTTCCTGGTCGGAAACGGTCACGCCATTGGCCTGGCCGATTTCGGACAGCAGCAGGCCCAGACGAACGCGACGCACCGCGATGGCGCGATAATCGTCCTTTTCAGATTCCATTTCCTTGAGAGCCGCTTCGGGATCTTCCTCATGGCTCGCTTCATGCTGGAGCTGCGCCCAGATCTGGTCGAACTCGGCCTCCACCATGCTGGGCGGCACGTCGAAATCATGCGCGGCGGCGAGCTGATCGAGCAGCTTGCGCTTCATATGGGTGCGGGTCAGGCCATTATGTTCCTGCTCGATCTGCCCCTTGAGCAGTTCGTTCAGCTTGTCCAGCCCTTCCAGGCCCAGCGACTTGGCGAATTCATCGTCCAGCTTGGGCTTGTCGGCGTCCAGCACCGACTTGACGGTCACGTCGAAGGTCGCTGCCTTGCCGGCCAGATGCTCGGCGCCATAATCTTCGGGGAAAGTGACCTCGATGGTCTTATCCTCACCCTTTTTGACGCCGGTCAGTTGATCTTCGAAACCAGGGATGAACTGGCCCGAGCCAAGCGTGAGACGGATGTCCTGCGCCGCACCGCCCTCAAATTCCTCACCATCGACCTTGCCGACGAAATCCACGACCAGCGTGTCGCCTTCGGCAGCGGCGTGATCGTCCGCATGTTCCGCCAGCGCACCCTGCTGGGAGGCGATGCGGCCGGCGGACTCGGCCACCTGCGCGTCGCTGACCTCGACAGTGAGGCGTTCCAGCTTCAGACCCTCGATGCTGGGCGCCGCGATTTCCGGCAGCACTTCCAGTTCGACCTTCACTTCGGCGTCCTGGCCGAATTCAAAGCCTTCATCCAGTTCGACCGACGGCTGCATCGCGGGACGCAGCTTCTGGTCGGCGATCAGCTTCTGAACGCCTTCCTGGATCGAATTATTGAGCGCGTCGCGCTGCAATGATTCCCCGTGCATCTTCTTGACGAGGTTGGCAGGCACCTTGCCGGGGCGGAAGCCGGGCATCCGCACCTGCGGAGCGATCGTCATCACTTCCTTCTCGACGCGCGCGTCGATATCCTTCGAAGTGATGGTCAGGGTATAGGCGCGCTTCAGGCCCTCGTTCAACGTCTCGACAGTCTGCATCTCTTCTCTCAAACGCTTTCTTCAGCTGAATTGCGGTGGCGCCTGCGATGGGCCTGGGCCTGGCGCACTGGTGCGGGCGAAGGGACTCGAACCCCCACATCTTGCGATACCAGAACCTAAATCTGGCGCGTCTACCAGTTTCGCCACGCCCGCATCGGTCGCCGGTCGGCGCGGCATAGAGAAAAGCGCGGGCAGAGGCAAGGGATAGTCGGTTCGGTCGAGGAACCACGCCACGCCACCATGCGTAACGCCCCTATAGCATGAAAGGAAAGCCTCATGGCCACCCGTCCCGCCACCGCACCCGACGGCGTCCCCCCGCCCGACCGGATCGATCCGCAATCGCCCGACGAAACCCCCGTTCCGTCGATCCCGCAGGAAGCGCCGATGCGGCAGCCCGACGAGATCAGCCCCGTCGGCCCGGACTATGACCAGCCAGACCGGGCGCCCGAAGAATTGCCGCCGCCGCCCGACTGAGTGGCAAGCCGCGACAGAAACTGTGCGCGGGAAGCCACATATCCATAATTTATTTTCCCGTGATGGAGGATTTACGGTCGATCCTTAAAATTTGGCCCCGCTTCGACTGGACAGCCCCCTGCATCCATGATTGAACTATGACAGATAAAAGAAATCGGGAGAGGCGCGGCTGACAAAATAGGGGGTCAACGTGCAAAGGGTTCGCGCCAAATTAGAATGGTTCAAGACTGTCATCCTGCCGCAGGAAGCCGCGCTTCGCGGCCGGCTCCGCAGGATATTGCCATCCACCCATGAACTGGACGATATGGTCGCGGAAGTCATGACGCGCGCCTATGCGACCGAAAATTGGGAAAATGTCACCACCGGTCGGGCCTATCTCTTCACCATAGCCCGCAACCTGGTGATCGACACCGCCCGCCGCAACAAGGTGGTGAGCTTCGAGACCATCGCCGATCTGGAATTGCTGGGCGGCGAGAATAATATCGAAGCGCAATTGCACGCGCGCGAGGCGCTGCGCCAGGTTGAGACGATCGTCGAGTCGCTGCCGCCGCAATGCCGCCGCGTGTTCATCCTTCGCCGCATCCACGAAAAATCGATGCTGGAAATAGCGGAGGAGATGTCCCTGTCCGTTTCTACAGTTGAAAAACATCTGGCCAAAGCGATCGCAATAGTTATGCGGGCCTGGGCGGAACGTGAGGAAACGGACTTCGAACGTGCGGGCGTCGGGACCAACTTCAAGCTGCGGGAACAGGGACGCGATCGAGGCGGAAGCCGCGCGCCTGCTGGCCAGGCTTAACGCCGAACCGACGGCCGAGGACGAAGCGGAAATCTGCGCCTGGATCGAAGCCGATCCGCGCCATGCCGTCGCCTTCGCCCGCGCCGAAGCCGCTTGGGAGGCCGCCGAGCGATTGAAAAGCGCCGCAGCCGACGTAACGCTGCCACCGCTTCAACAGATTATCAGCGAGGAACAGCAGCGCCGCCTGTCCCGCAACATCATGGCCGCCGCCGCAGTCGCCGTGCTGCTGTTCATTGTCGCGGCCATCGTGACGGTCCGCACCTTCAGCGGCGTCGAACGCTATGAGACCGGGATCGGCCAGATGCGCGACATCGCGCTGGAAGACGGTTCGGCCCTGCACCTCAACAGCGACAGCGAAGTCGAAGCCCGCTTCACCAGCAATGGCCGCAAGGTCCGTATCCTCAAGGGTGAGGCGTCCTTCGAAATCAACCATGATCCAGAGCGCCCATTTGACGTGGAAGCGCGCGCCGCGCTGATCCGCGCGGTCGGCACCGCCTTCAACGTGCGGCTGCGCCCGTCCCTGGTCGAACTGACCGTCACCCACGGGTCCGTCACCGTCCATTCCGGCAACAGCCTGCAACAGCAGGTCAGCGCCGGCAGCGGCGCGGTGATCCAGCCGCGCAGCATCGCCCTTACCCGCCTCGGTCCCAAGCTGATCGAACAGCGGACCGCCTGGCGCGAGCAAATGGTGGAGCTGGACGGCGAGACGATCGAGCAGGCAACGGGCGAATTCAACCGCTACCGCAAGGCGCCGATCCTGATCGGCGATACGCGGGTGTCGGCGCTGCGCATCGGCGGCCGGTTCCGCACTACTGACAGCCGGGAGTTCCTGTCCGCCCTGCAACTCAGCCTGCCGGTGCGCGTGGTCAGGGGAGAGGACGGGTCGGTGATGCTGCTCTATCGCGACGCCGGGCCGGCCGAGTCCGACACCGACTGATCAGCCGAGCAAGTCCTGCACCAATGCAGGCACGAGCAGGCTCGCCGGACCCAGCCGGCTCTCATCGAAATAGACGCTGCCCGCAGAAGGCTCCAGATTAAGCTCCAGCGTCCGGGCGCCATAATGGCGCGCGCTCTGGACGAAGCCAGCCGCCGGGTAGACCGCGCCCGACGTGCCGACCGACACGAACAGGTCGGCTTGCTGCAACGCGGCTTCGATCCGATCCATATGATAGGGCATTTCACCGAAGAAGACGATGTCCGGCCGTAGAGCGGGGCGCGCACAGCCATCGCAGACCGAAGCGGGAGGCAGCGGATCGGACCAGGCCACCGCCTTGCCGCACGCCGCGCACAACGCCGATTTCAGTTCGCCATGCATATGGATCAGCCGGGTCGCGCCGGCCCGCTCGTGCAGATCATCGACATTCTGGGTGACGATCAGCAGGTCGCCGCCCCAGGCCCGGTCGAGCGCGGCCAGCGCCTGATGCGCGGCATTGGGCGCCACCGCGCCAAGCGTGGCACGGCGTTCATCGTAGAAACGATGGACGAGCACGGGATCGCGCGCCAACGCCTCGGGCGTGCAGACATCCTCCACCCGATGCCCTTCCCACAATCCGTCCGGGCCGCGAAAAGTGGCAAGGCCGCTTTCCGCCGAAATCCCCGCGCCGGTGAGAATCACGATATTGTCAATGTCGGTCATGGCGTCGTTCTAGCGCCTGTTCGCGGGCGTGCGAACCACCTGCCGACCGATCAGGAAACCCGCTTCGGCTTCCCGTCGATCAACACCGCCTGTTGCCATCGGCCGGGCGCTTTGTCGGTGCGGTGGATACAGCCCGCCCAGCAGCAGGGCCGCTTCTTGCCTTCGCGCAGTTCATCCAGGGTTCGCACGATGCGGCGCGCGCGGGTCGCGGGCTGTTTGGCGTCCTCAACCCAGCAGATGAATTCGTTCCGGCCGAGCGGCGTCAGGCTTTCCCACAGATCAAGGGTTGTGGGGTTCGATCGTATCGCGGCCTGCAAGTCGTCCGCAGCGTCATGGACCGTTCCATGGAGAAAATCGTCGGGCATGATGCACTCCGCCTTGTCCAGCCGCATGTTAGACGGATGCGCAGAGGCCGGTCAAAAATGGGGGGCAGTCTCCGGCCGATCTATCCGCCCAGCTTTCGTGCGCGCTCGCGCCAGCTTTCCGCCAGTACGCCTATCCCCGCCAACGCCCGCACCGCCTCCGGTTCGCGCTTGTGCCCGCCGCCGATGAGCAGGCGGAACACCCGTTCGATGGGCCAGCCGGGCAAGGGCCGATCCAGCAGATCCATCCGCGTGCCGGCCTGCGCTTCCCCTTCGCGGATGACGCGGAAGTAGATGCCGCAGCGCCCCGTCTTGACGATGGTCGCCATGACATCGCGCGCGCCGAAACGATGGTCGAGCTTCCAGCAGGGCTGGCGCCCGTGGCTGACCTCAACGATCGCGCTGCCCAGCGAAAAGCGGTCGCCCAGGCACAGTTCCACCTCGGTCATCCCGCGCGACGCGATATTTTCGCCAAAGGCGCCGGGCGCGTCGAGCAGAGGATGCCCCGGCTTGCGTTCCCGCCACCAGTCATAATGATCCTGGGGATAGAGGTGGATGGCCTTGTCCCAGCCGCCATGATGGATCGGGTCCGCCACCGCGTCGCCCGTGAAACCATCCCATCCGATCCGCACAGGCCCCGCCACAGGCATCTTGGCGATGGCGCTATAATCATCGCCGCGGAACGGCACGGGGGTGCCGATGAGCAGCGCGTCGATGGTCATATGGGGCATGGTCATGACACCGCCATGCCATGGTCGCAGGCCGGATGCGATGGCCGATCGGCGCCAAATGGCCGTCCAGCCGTGCGGTCAGCCCGCGCTCAGTTCCGATCGCAGTTTCAGCACCTCGCCGCCATCATCCATCTGGATGAGATAGGCAGGGTTGTCCGGTGTGCCGTTGCGGCGGATGCATGATCCTTCGATCGTCCGTTCGACATGACGATCAAACCGTTCGGCGATCCGACCCCGGCCGACGCCCTGCCCCCAATTCCACTTGACCCGCTTTCCCTTACGGAAGCTATCGGTCATCGGGACATCCTCTCCTGTTCGGGCGCTGGCTGCGTCAGCCGGTTCATCATCATGCAAGGGCAAAATTCCCAAGGTCCGACGTGGTTCCCTTGGGTTTTTCTTTCCGGTGAGTTAAGGGGCGGCGATGAATGCAACCGGCCTGCGCGTCGCCCTGTTCAGCGGCAATTACAATTATGTGCGAGATGGCGCGAACCAGGCGCTCAACCGCTTCGTGGCCTATCTGCTGCGGCAAGGCGCGGCCGTGCGGATCTATTCCCCGACCGTCGACAAGCCGGCCTTTGAACCCACAGGCGACCTGGTGAGCGCCCCGTCCTTCGCCGTGCCGGGACGCAAGGAATATCGCGTGCCCTACCGCATGTCGCGGGAATTGCGCCGCGACCTCAAAATATTCCGGCCCAACCTGATCCATGTATCGAGCCCCGACCCGTTGGGCCATCGCGCGGTGAGCTGGGCGCGTGACCACGGCTTGCCGACGGTAGCGTCGGTGCATACCCGGTTTGAAACCTATCCGCGCTATTATGGTCTGGCGTTTCTGGAACCGCTGATCGAATCGATGCTGCGGCGTTTCTACCGGCGTTGCGACGCCATCGTCGCGCCGTCGGAATCCATGGCGCAACTGCTGCGTGAACAGCGGATGAGCTATGATGTCGGCATCTGGACTCGCGGCATCGACCGGGAGATTTTCAGCCCCGCCCGGCGCGACATGGCCTGGCGCCGGTCGATCGGGATCGGCGACGACATGCCCGTGATCGGCTTCATCGGCCGGCTGGTCATGGAAAAGGGGCTAGACGTGTTTTCCGACACCGTCGATCGGCTGACCGACCGGCAGGTCCAGCATAAGGTTCTGGTGGTCGGCGAAGGCCCGGCGCGCGAATGGTTCCAGAACCGTTTGCCGGGCGCTGTGTTCACCGGGTTTCAGAAAGGCCCTGAGCTGGGCCGTGCGGTCGCCGGCATGGATATATTGTTCAACCCGTCAATCACCGAGACCTTCGGCAATGTCACGCTGGAGGCGATGGCGTGCGGCCTGCCGACCGTCGCGGCGCGCGCCACCGGCAGCGAAAGCCTGGTGACCGAGGGCGTCACCGGGCGGCTGATCCGCCCCGGCGCGATCAGCGATTTCGCTGACGCCTTGCAATATTATTGCCAGGATGAACGCGCGCGCGCCGCCGCCGGACAGGCCGCCCAGGCGCGGACCGAGCGCAATGGCTGGGACCAGGTCAACCAGGCGCTGGTCGACACCTATCTGCGCGTCATCCGCCAGCGCGCCCAGGGACTGGCGCCACGATCCAGCCCTGTTCCCTGAACGCCGGTCCATCCCTATATCGGTCGCAATGCCCGATCTTTTCGCACCCGATGACCTCTCCGGCGCCGATGGCGCGCCGGACACCGCCCCGCTCGCCGACCGGCTGCGCCCGCGCTCGCTGGCCGATGTGGTGGGGCAGGACCATCTGAGCGGCCCTGATGGCGCGATCGGCCGGATGGTCGCGGCCGGTCGTCTGTCATCGATCATCTTCTGGGGGCCGCCCGGCACTGGCAAGACAACCATTTCGCGCCTGCTCGCCGATGCGGTGGGGATGCGGTTCGAGCCGATCTCCGCCGTCTTTTCCGGCGTCGCCGACCTCAAGAAGATTTTTGCCGCGGCGAAGGATCATGCCCGGCGTGGCGAAAAGACCCTGCTCTTCGTCGACGAGATTCATCGCTTCAATCGTACCCAGCAGGACGGTTTCCTGCCCTTTGTCGAGGATGGCACGGTGACGCTGGTCGGTGCGACCACGGAGAATCCCAGCTTCGAACTGAACGCCGCGCTGTTGTCCCGCGCGCAGGTGCTGATCCTGCGCCGGCTGGACGCGGCGGCGCTTGAGCAATTGCTCGACCGCGCCGAAGCGCTGATGGATCGCCCCCTGCCGCTCGACCCCGCGGCGCGCGAGGCGCTGCTGGCGAGCGCCGACGGCGATGGCCGCTTCCTGCTCAACCAGGTCGAGACGCTTTACGCGATCGATATTCCCCAGCCGCTCGATCCGGCGGGTCTTTCCGCCCTGCTCCACCGCCGCGTCGCCGTCTATGACAAGGATCGGGAGGGGCATTACAACCTCATATCCGCGCTGCACAAGTCGCTGCGCGGATCGGACCCGCAGGCCGCACTTTATTATCTTGCCCGGATGCTGACGGCGGGCGAACAGCCGCTTTATGTGCTGCGCCGGCTCGTGCGATTCGCGACGGAGGACATTGGCCTGGCCGACCCGCAGGCGGTGGTCCAGTGCCTGGCCGCCAAGAACGCCTATGATTTTCTGGGCAGCCCGGAGGGCGAGCTGGCGATCGTGCAGGCCTGCCTTTATTGCGCAACCGCGCCCAAGTCGAACGCGGCCTATATGGCGATGAAGACGTCGTTCAAGTCCGCGCGGGACACCGGATCGTTGATGCCGCCGATGAACATCGTCAACGCCCCCACCAAGCTGATGAAGCAGGTCGGATACGGCAAGGACTATCAATATGACCATGACGCGGCCGAGGGCTTTTCCGGCGCAAATTACTGGCCCGAAGACATGAGTCCGCAGACTTTCTATGCGCCCACCGATCGGGGCTATGAGGCGCGCATCGCCGAACGCATCGCCTATTGGGACAAGCTGCGCACGGCGCGCGGGGACGGGTGACGCCGCGGTTCGCGCGCTTCGCCGCGATCGACTGGTCCGGCGCCAAGGGCGCGCGGCACAAGGGGATTGCGGTTGCCCTGTGCGATGCGGGCCAAGCCGTTCCGCGCCTGGTCCCCGCGCCCGGCGGCATTTGGTCGCGGCAGGCGGTGGCCGACTGGATGATCGACGCTGCGCGCACGGCCCCCACTCTGTTCGGCTTTGATTTCAGCTTCGCGCCGCCCTTCGTCGCGCGCGGCGCCTACCTGCCGGGCGACACCGTGCCAGGCGATGGTCGGGCCTTCTGGGCCTATGTCGATGCGATCTGCGATGATGCGGATCTGGGCGCTGCCAGCCTGCTGGAAGTCGCGCATCGCCGCCATTTCTATTTCGGCAAGGCTGACGGCGTGAAGGCTGACTTCATGCACAACCGCGCCTGCGAGGCCCATTATAAGGCGAGCGGCGGCGGCAAGGCTTCCACCGTCTTTGACGCGATCGGCGCGGCGCAGGTGGCCAAGGCAAGCTTTGCGGGGATGCGATTGTTGCATCATGTGCGACCGCATGTCCCGGTGTGGCCGTTCGATCCGCTGCCCACCACTGGGTCGCTGGTGGTCGAAATCTATACCAGCATCGCCGCCCGCGCCGCAGGGCGGCCCAAGGGGCGCACCAAGATGCGGGATGCAGCGGCGCTCGAAGCCGCGCTCACGGCATTGGCGTCGGCGCCCCATGTCGGGCCGATGCCGGACGACCATGGCGCCGACGCCATCGTGACCGCCGCGTGGATGCGGACGGCGGCGCTGCGCCCCGCGCTGTGGTCGCCGACGTCCCTGACCGAAGAAATAGCACGAACAGAGGGCTGGACCTTCGGCATAGTCTGATAGTAAGGGCTGGCCGCCCGAGACGGTGCGCCGGATTAGCACAGCGGTAGTGCAGCGGTTTTGTAAACCGAAGGTCGGGGGTTCGATCCCCTCATCCGGCACCAGTCGAAAACGGCAGCACCAGCCCCAATGCGCACCGCCAAAACGCAAAATGGGGGCCGGCATCGCTGCCGGTCCCCATTTCCGTCAGGTCTGTCGATCCGCGTCCCTGGCGAGATGCGATCATCGGCCCGGCGTATCCTGTCCGTCCTCCCTCACAGGCGAGGGCGCCGTCCAGGCTGTGCATCGGTTCTTGGCCAAGGGCCGCCTACCCGATGCTGGTCGATTGTCCCCGATACCCGACGTTCACTTTCGCGCGCACTCGGCAACGGTTTCAAACGGCCTGTTCGTCAGTCCGGCTCCATCCTTGCGGATATTGCCTACCGGCGAACATCGACGCGATTTAAATGGTTGATTTCTCTTCCATTTATGGACCCGGATCGCTCCGCTTCCATCGTCTCGACCAGTTGATGGTCTCACCATCTTCGAGTCGTTCAAAGCGAAATCGGACGGTTTTTTGACGATCGGGTCGCTAAAATTGTGGATAACTGTGGATAAGTTTGGCCGCGCCGTCAGCCGGGCGGCGACCAATCTGGCGGCGCCAGGATAAAGCCTGCAAAATCAAAGCCCGGCGTCACCGTGCAACTGACCAGCGTCCATCCTCCGTGCGGCACGGCCGCCTGCCAATGATGCGCGGGCACCCAGCCCTGCGGCGTCTGCCCCGCCACCACGTCCGGGCCGAGCATCATGTCGCGCGCCGAGTCCCCCTCTGCCGCGATCGAAAGACGCAATGGCGCGCCTGCGTGCCAGAACCAATGTTCGTCGGCATCCACCCGATGCCAGTGCGACCGCTGATGCGCTTCCAGCAGGAAGAGAATCGCCGTGCCCGCGGGCCGTTCACCCGGCGCGGCGGCGGCTCGCCATGTCTCCCGATACCATCCGCCTTCGGGGTGCGGCGCCAGCCCCAGGCTTTCGACCAATGTCCGTCCATCCCGCTCATCGTCGGCGCGCATCGCTTCACCTCAAATTTTATTGCTTGAGAAACAGTGGCTTGGATCGTTGCCGCAGGTTCATGCAACCTCGATCAATAGTAGGGGGTTCAAGCGTCAAATCACGCTAATGGAGGAGATACTCATGCGTAAAGTCCTGCTGGCCCTGGCCGCCGTTTCGTTGGCCATCCCTGTGTCCATGGCGGTGCCGACCGATGGCGCCCAGGCGCGCAAAAATCATCGCTACAAGGAATGGCGCGGTCGTGACGGCCGCACCTATTGCCGCAAATCTGACGGCACGACCGGACTGATCGTCGGCGGCGTCGGCGGCGCGCTGGTGGGCCGGGCGATCGACACCAAGGGCGACCGCGCCACCGGCACCATCCTGGGCGCCGCCGGCGGCGCGCTGCTCGGCAAGGAAATCGACAGCAAGCGTCGTTGCCGCTGATCCATGCGTCAGAGGATGATCCGTCTTCGCTCGAAGCAGATCAGCCGCGCACGAAAAAGGGACGGCATCCCGTCGGATGCCGTCCCTTTATGCTTTTGAACGGTAAACCTCAGTTCGAAGCGGCGCCGCGCGCATCTTCGACCTTGAAGTTGACCAGCTGGCCGCCCGACACGCCCGACACCTTGCCGTTCTTGACCGACAGGTTGAACGCGACGGCGTCAGGATAACGACGACCCGAAATCACCTTGCCAGCCTTGGTGTCCTTCACCTGATAGACATAGGTGTAGCCTTCATGGCTGAAGCGCTGCTTGGCGTCTTCCTGGGCATGGGCGGCGGTGGCGGCAATGGCGCTCAGGGCGCCGGCGACAATGAACTTGGACAGCATTCGCATGGGTTTTCTCCTTGTGAATGCCGATCAAACACCTCTTGTTATTTTTCTCATTTGTTGAGACCGTCATATGTTGCACTGCGGCAAGACGACAATCGCAAAGCATGACATTCCGGTTGCATCAGATGCAACCGCGCCTCACCGCTGCTGTCAAGCCTTTGACATTGCGACGATATGGTCGAACTGTTCTTTGGTCAGCGGGGAGACGGAAAGGCGCGATTGACGCAGCATCGCCATGTCGGCGAGCGCCGGATCGGCCTTCATCGCCGTCAGCGTCACCGGTTTGGCCAGCTTTTCCCTGGGCGCGACATGGACAGCAATCCACTTGCCGGTCTCGTCCGTGCTGTCGGGGGCTGCTTCCTCGACGATGGTCATGATGCCCACCGCCTCGACACCGATATTGCTGTGGTAGAAAAAGGCGAGGTCGCCCTTGCGCATCGCCTTCATATGACCCTGCGCCGCGTGATTGCGCACGCCGTCCCATTCAGCCTTTCCCTTTGCGACCAAGTCGTCATAGGAGAAGGCGTCGGGTTCCGATTTCATCAGCCAATAGTGCATTTTGCCTCCTTGCAACAGCGGCCCGGCGCGATCAAGGATGCGTCCATGCGCGGGCGGCTCCATCGGCGGGCCAAGCCCCATTTTTTGATATTTGGAGATGAAGACGTGTCGCAAACGGTGCTTGATCAGGTGCCTGTCCTGTCCATGGCGCAGATGCCCAAGGCGGATTTCGCCCAGGCGTTCGGCGAATCCTTTCAACGCTTCGGCTTCGCCATGGTGCGCGACCATGGCATGGACCCTCAGTTGACCGACGAAGGCTGGGCGCTGGCCCGCCGTTTCTTCGCACTGCCCGAAGACGTCAAGCAGCGCTACGACGCCAAGGTGAATGGCGGCCAGCGCGGCTATACCGCTTTCGGGACGGAAATCGCGAAGGGCGCGAGCGAGAATGACCTCAAGGAATTCTGGCATGTCGGCCGCGACCTGCCCGATGGCGATCCGCTGGCGGCGACGATGCCACCCAATATCTGGCCGAGCGAAATGCCGGAATTCCAGCCGGTCTTCGCCAACCTGTATCGCGAATTCGACCGGGTCGGCGCGGAGCTGCTGTCCGCCATCGCCCTCTATCTGGGGCTGCCCGAGCGCTGGTTCGACGGTCCCATCGAAAATGGCAATTCGATCCTGCGCCTGCTCCATTATCCGCCGGTATCGCCACAGGCGCCCGGCATCCGCGCCGGCGCGCATGAGGATATCAACCTCATCACCTTGTTGCTGGGGGCGGAAGAAGGCGGGCTGGAACTCAAGGACCGGGACGGCAACTGGCTGCCGGTGGTCCCGCCGGCCGGCGCACTGGCGATCAATGTCGGCGACATGCTCCAGCGCCTGACCAACCATGTGCTGCCATCGACCAGCCACCGAGTCGTCAACCCGCCACCCGAACGGCGCGGCCGGTCGCGCTATTCCATGCCCTTTTTCCTGCATCTGCGGCCCGATTTCATGATCGACGCGCTGCCGCAATGCGTGACGCCGGACAATCCCCGCCGGGATGCGCCGATTTCGGCGCATGATTATCTGACGGAACGGCTGATCGAGATCGGGCTGATCAAGAAAGGCTGATCGCTCGCTATTTGCGCCCGCGTCCCAGGGTGATGCCGATTTCCTCGCCGCGTTCGGACAGCGCCAGCTTCACGATCTTCACTTCGACATGGCTGACCTTGTCGTCCTGAAGGAAGATGGTGTCGATGATATGGTCGGCCACCGCCTCGATCAGTGTGAAATGCACGCCTTCGGGCAGCGCGGTCGAGGCGGCATGTTTCAGGTCCATATAGTTTTTGGACCGGTTGAGCGGCGTGGCCGGCTCATAATGATCGGCGATCCTGAGTCGCGCGCGGATGGAGATGCGCAGCGGCTGGGGGAGATGCGTCTCCTCCGAATAGATGCCCGTGAGCACGTCGACGTGCAGGTTGTTGACCTCCAGCGTCAGAAAATCGTCAAATCCAGTGTGCATAGCTCGCCACATGCGGCCCGCGAAGCTGCCGTGCGTCGAGGCCTATTTAGTCTTTCATTTTGCGAAGCGGGCGCTAAAGCCCCCGCTTCCGGCGCTGCCCCATGCGCCATTGATGGCGGATCGGCAAGACGTGTCTCACATTGTTCCCCTGGACAGCCAGCCTGACGACGCGATCGAGCGGTTGCTGGACGCCGCCTTCGGCACGGACCGGCACGGCCGCACCGCCTATCGCATCCGTGAGGGGATGCCATGGCTTCCCGCCCTTTCCTTCGCAGTGGTGGATGGGGACGGCACGCTGATCGGATCGCTGCAAAGCTGGCCGGTGGCGCTGACCCAGGCCGATGGCCGCCAATTGCCGCTCATCATGGTCGGTCCGGTGGCGGTCGCGCCGGCGCATCAGCAGGACGGCCATGGCCGCGCGATGATGGACGCCGTGATCGCGGCCGCCCGCGCGCTGCACACCGAACCGCTGATGATGATTGGCGATCCCGAATATTATGGCCGTTTCTGGGGCTTTTCCGATGAGGGCACCGGCGATTGGGATGCGCCCGGCCCGTTCGAGAAGCGCCGCCTGCTGGCCCTGTCGGTCGATGGCCGCCCGGTCGGGGGCGTGGGGATGCTGGCGCCGCGGATCGCCGTCGCCGCCTGAATCCCCCTTTGCCTTCGGGGCCGGACGCTCCTATCTCCCGGCCATGCCCATGGAGCCCCTTCCCGATCTCGCCACCCTGTCCCTGTCCGAAATTGCGCGCCTGCTGGCGGAACGACGGCTGCCGCCAGTGGACCAATGGAACCCGGATCATTGCGGCGATAGCGAGATGCGGATCGCGCGCGACGGCACCTGGTTCCATCAGGGATCGCCCATCGGCCGGGAAGCCATGGTGCGGCTGTTTTCCAGCATCCTGCGGCGCGAACCCGACGGCAGCCATGTGCTGGTGACGCCGGTGGAAAAGCTGACGATCGCCGTTGAGGATGCCCCCTTCGTCGCGGTCGAACTCAAGAGCGAGGGCGAAGGCCGGACCCGCGCCCTCGCCTTCCGGCTGAACACAGGCGACCTTGTGGCGGCCGGTCCAGACAATGGCCTGGTCCTGAGGGAAACGCCCGATGGCCCGCACCCCTATCTGCATGTGCGCGGCGGGTTGGAAGCGCTGGTCGCGCGCAGCGTTTATTATGAGCTGATGAATATGGCGCTGGAGGAGAACGGCGAGCGAGTCGGCCTTTGGAGCAACGGCGCCTTTTTCCCGCTGGACGGCGAGCAATGACGCTGGCGGAGCGACTGCGCGTCGCGCTGGACAAAGGTCATCGCGGGACCGATGCGCTGCCCCTGGCGGATACGCGCGATCCGCGGATCGAAGGCGACATCCTGCTTGCCCCCGCAGCGGTGCTGGTGGCGGTCACGGACCGGCCCGATCCGGGCCTGATCCTGACCCAGCGTTCGTCCGCCCTGCGCAAACATGCGGGCCAGATCGCCTTTCCCGGCGGGCGCGTGGATGAGGCGGATGCCAATGAGATTGCCGGCGCGCTGCGCGAGGCGCAGGAGGAAATCGCCCTGCCCCCTCATCAGGTCCAGGTGATCGGCACGTCCGACCGCTACCATACTTTTACAGGCTTCGACATTGTGCCGGTGCTGGGCGTCATCCCGCCCGACCTGCCGCTGCGCGCGCAGGAAGGGGAAGTGGCCGACTGGTTCGAACTGCCGCTCGCCTATGCGCTCGACCCTGCCAACCGGATAAGGCGGGAGGTGGAGTTCGCCGGCGCGACGCGCCATTATTACGAAATCTTCTGGGAAGAGCGCCGCATCTGGGGCATCACCGCCGCCATTCTCGCCAATCTGTCGCGCAGGCTGGGGCATGACCATGTTGCTGCCTGACGCCGCGTGGCGGCACCGTCCGGGCCTAGACCATCTGCTCGTGGCGCTGGGCGCGGCAGAGGGCGAGAGTCGCTATGTCGGCGGCGCAGTGCGCGACGCGCTGCTCGGCCTTCCCGTCAATGATCTCGACATCGCGACCAAGCTTGATCCGCACGATGTGGTCGACCGGCTCAAGGCGGCAGGCATCAAGGCGGTGCCGACCGGCATCGACCATGGCACCATCACCGCTGTCCTGCCCGATGGCCCGGTGGAGATCACCACGCTGCGCCGCGACGTCAGCACCGATGGTCGCCGCGCCACCATCGCCTATACGGACGACTGGCAGGAGGATGCGGCGCGGCGCGACTTCACCATCAATGCGCTCTACGCCGATCCGCTGACCGGCGAGATTGCGGATTTCTTCGGCGGCATCGCCGACCTGGAGGCGCGGCGGCTGCGTTTCATCGGCGATGCAGCCGCTCGCATTGCCGAGGACCATCTGCGCATCCTGCGCTATTTCCGCTTCCTCGCCCGTTACGGCGACAACGAAGTGGACAGCTCCGCCTATGCTGCGTGCGTCGCGGCGGCCAACAGCCTGATGGCCCTGTCGCGCGAGCGGATCGCCGACGAACTGATGAAATTGCTGGGGGTGGCCGCACCCATCTCCGGCCTGCGGCTGATGATCGAGGGCGGCATATTGCAACCGGTGCTGCCCGAAGTCGACATGAGCGGTGTGGATCGCGTGGAGCGACTGATCGCGCGTGAAGCGGAAAGCGGCATCGCTCCGTCAGCGCTCCGCCGCCTTGCCGCGCTGCTGCCGCCCGATCCGGTGCTTGCGGACCAGATCGGCGCACGGCTCAAACTGTCGAACAAGGCGCGCAAGCGGCTGGTCGTCGCGCTGGAACGGGGGGAGCAAGCGCAACCGTTGCGCGCGCTGGCCTATCGAATCGGCATCGAAGGCGCCATCGACCAGCTGCTGCTTGATCCGCTTCGACAGGTGACGGCGCTTGCCGGGCTGGAGGGATGGACGCCGCCCAAATTGCCGATCAGCGGCGGCGCGTTGATCGCGCGCGGCCTGGAGCCGGGGCCGGATGTCGCCAAGGCTCTGGCGGAGGTGCAGAAGCTCTGGGTCGCGGAGGATTTCCCCGACGGCGCGCGGGTTGGCGAAATCGCCGATCAGATCGTCTCGAAATTCCAGCGCGCGCGCCAATAATCGAAGGCGTCCGCCTCATTCATCGGCCGTGCGAAATAATAGCCCTGCCCCTGCCAGCAACCCAGCTTTTGCAGTTGGAGCGCCAGATCCTGCGTCTCGATTCCCTCTGCCGTGACCTTGAGATTCAAGGATTCGGCGAGCGACAGGATGGTGCGGACGATCACGGCCTTGTCATGATCCTCCAGCATGGAGGAGACGAAGCTGCGGTCGATCTTCAATATGTCGATCGGCAGGCTGTGCAGACTGGCCAGGTTGGAAAAGCCGGTGCCGAAATCGTCCATGGCGATCGACATTTTGAGATCCTTGAGCGCGAACAGCCATTTGCGCGCCTTGTCCGGGTCGGCGACGATGGCGCTTTCGGTAAGTTCGGCGGTCATGCGATCACCCGCGATGCCGGCATAACGCAGTGCTTCCTCGAACATCGAGGCAACATCGTCCCGCGCGATCTGAATGGCGGACAGGTTCACATTGACGCCGACGGGTAGCGGTTGCCCATATTTCACATCCCAGCGGGACAGCGCCTGTGCCGCTTCATAGGCGGCCCAGCGGCCAAGGGTGGTGATGAGCCCGCTTTCTTCGGCAACGGCGATGAACTCGGTCGGGGGCACATTGCCCAATTCCGGGTCGTCCCAGCGCGCCAGCGCCTCAAAGCCGGTGACCTCTCCAGTCTGAAGGTGGATGAGCGGCTGATAGGCCAGGGTCAGCCCCCCCTGGGTGAGCGCGTCACGCAGCCGGCTCTCAATCGAGAAGCGCCGCTGCGCTTCCTTGAGCACGCCGTTGCGATAGATTTCGACCTTCCCGCTGCGCTTGGCGATCTTGACCGCCGCCTGCGCCTTGCGAACGACATCGTCGGGATCTTCGTCCAGGCTGAGCGACAGGGCGCAGCCGATCGCGCAATCCACCCGGATCTGAAGGCCGCTGAGGCGAATGGGTGAACCGAGCGCATCCTGGATGCGCTGGACGATATGAAGAATGTCGGATAAGCCATTGTTAAGAGACGCAAATATTGCGAAGTCATTGCCCCCGATGCGGGCCAGCACGTCGCCCTGCCGCAGGCTGGATTTGAGGCGCTTGGCCACCGTGATCAGCAATTCGTCGCCGGCCATCGGCCCAAGCGACTCATTGACCCGGCTGAAGCGGCTGAGGTCGATGGCGATGATGCCGAACTGCGCCTTCTCCGGCCAGACGTTATTCTTCAGCCGATCGTCAATCTCCTCGCCGAAACCGGTGCGATTGGGCAGCGCGGTCAGGCCGTCGGAGAGCAGCTCGCGACGCAGATTTTTCTCGATCGTGCGCTCATTGGTCCGGTCGGTAGCCGTGAACAGGAATAAGCTGCTGTCGGACTCGTCGGTCGGCAGGCGACCGATGGTGCACATGAAATATTCGGGGCCGAGCTTACCGTCGCGTCGCGTTTCGAAAAAGGCGGTGTCGCGCTCGGAGCCGATGAACGTGCGGATACGCTCCAGCCATACATGATAGGCGCTCGAGTCGTCGAGCCGCCCATTATGCACACGGAGTCCGTCCAGGAACCGGGCATTGCCGGCCACGATCGACAGCACATCATCCTTGAACGCCAAGATTGCAGCGGATTGCGGAAAGGCCGCAAGCCAATGCTCCACATCATAGCTCAATGCGGGATGTGCGCCATCGTCCCCGCAGAGGGGCTCGCCGCGGGTCGTTACGACCGGCCAATTGCGCACGGACACGGATTCCATAGCTTCCGCCTAGGGCAAAGCAGTAAATTTTCTGGAAACGTCGATCGAAAATGCGATGAATTAAAAACGGTTATCGCGTGGGAAACCATTGGGCGGCATCCGACCGGCGGCGCCGCGCACGACTTTCCACGGCGTCATATCGGCCTCGTTTCGGACTCGTTTCGACTCACCGCCCATTGTCCAGCTCAGGCCATCGTCCAGACGAAAAGCGATGGCGTCGGACAAGCCCCCGTCGCGATAACGCTGCAACTGCACGCCCTGGCCGCGCGCCATTTTCGGCATTTCGGTGATGGCGAAGACAAGCAATTTCCGATTTTCGCCGATCACCGCAATGCTGTCCGCGTCCGCCGCAACCGGATGCACGATCGCGAGCCGCGCACCCGTGCGGATATTCACCACCTGCTTGCCCTTGCGGGTCTCGGCTATGATGTCGGCGGTCGATGCCAGGAAACCCCGGCCGTCGGACGAAGCCAGCAGCAGTTCGCCGCCCGTCTTCGCCGGCAGCAAAGCCACGATCGCGCCTTCATTGTCCATATCGACCAGAGAACGGACCGGATCGCCAAAGCCGCGTCCGCCCGGCAGCTTGTCCGATGCCAGCGTGAAGATGCGCCCGGTCGATGTCGCCAGCAGCAGCTTGTCCGTGGTATAGGCGTGGAAGGCGAATTGCGGCCCGTCGCCTTCCTTGAATTTCAGCGTATCGGCGGCGGCCAGATCGCGATGCCCGCTCATCGCGCGAATCCAGCCGCGTTCGGACAGGATGACGGTGATCGGTTCGCGCTCGATCATCGCCTCCAGCGGGATTTCACGGGCGGGCGCGGCTTCCTCCACCAGCGAACGGCGGCGACCCAGTTCCGTTTCCGGCCCATAGCGTTTGCGCAGCGCGGCCAGATCCTTCTTGAGGCGGGTGCGCTGGCGCGCGGGGCTTTCGACCAGCTTGTCCAGCTCGTCCTTTTCCTTGAGCAGTTCGGCATGTTCGCGCCGCAATTCCATCTCTTCCAGCTTGCGCAGGGAGCGCAGCCGCATGTTGAGAATGGCCTCGGCCTGCCGGTCGGTCAGGGAAAATTCCGCCATCATCAGCGCCTTTGGCTCATCCTCGGTGCGGATGATCTCGATCACCCGATCGAGATTGAGATAGGCGATGATATAGCCGTCGAGCAGTTCCACCCGCGCCGCGATCTTGTCGAGCCGATGCAGCGCGCGGCGGACCAACACGTCGATCTGATGCCGCAACCATTCGATCAGCAGCGGTTTCAACCCCAGCACGCGCGGCGTATGCGTCGCATCCAGCACATTGAGGTTGAGCGGAAAACGGTTTTCGAGGTCGGTCAGGCGAAACAGGCTGTCCATCAGCACCTGTTCATCGACCGTACGGGCGCGCGGTTCGAGGACGATGCGGATTTCCGTGTCGGATTCATCGCGCACATCGGCCAGGATCGGCAATTTCCTGTCGTTGATCAGCGCCGCAATCTGCTCGATCAGCTTGGATTTCTGGACCTGATAGGGAATTTGCGTGACCACCGCGATCCAGGTGCCGCGCCCGCCATCCTCCTTGTGCCAGCGCGCCCGCGTGCGGAACGCGCCGCGGCCGGTGGCATAGGCTTCGGCGATGATCGAGGGACTGTCGACCAGCACGCCGCCGGTCGGAAAGTCCGGCCCCTTCACAATCTCCATCAACGCAGCATGATCCGCATCGGGATTTTCGATCAGCAGGTTCGCGGCGTCGATCAGTTCGGCGACATTATGCGGCGGAATGCTCGTCGCCATGCCGACCGCGATGCCGCTGGCGCCATTGGCCAGCAAATTGGGGAAAAGGCCCGGAAAAACCTCCGGCTCCTCATCCTCGCCATTATAGGTGGGGCGGAAATCGACCGTGCCTTCGTCCAGGCCCGCCATCAGGTCAGCCGCCGCCTGGGTCAGCCGCGCCTCGGTATAGCGCATGGCCGCCGCGTTATCGCCGTCGATATTGCCGAAATTGCCCTGCCCATCGACCAAGGGCGTGCGCAGCGAGAAATCCTGCGCCAGCCGGACCATCGCGTCATAGACCGATGAGTCGCCATGAGGGTGATATTTGCCGATGACGTCGCCGACGACGCGCGCGCATTTCTTGTAGGAGGTGGTGTTGCGGGCCGGATTGGCGACCAGCACGTCGGGACTGGCCCCGCCCGGCTCCATCCGCAGCAACCGCATCGCCCAGAGCAGTCGGCGATGCACGGGCTTCAACCCATCGCGCAGGTCGGGCAGCGACCGCGCCGTGATGGTGGAAAGCGCGTAGACGAGGTAGCGCTGCGAGAGCGCTTCGTCGAATGGATGATCCTTGATGGTGTCGAACGGGTCGCGGAAATCAGTCATTGCGTTCGACTTAGCAGCAGGAGCACGAAACGGAAACGGCTTTGCTCGAAAGCGCGACAGCAACATCAGCGCAGAGGATCTGTCGAAGAAAATCGTCGATACGCAGGCGCGACTGCACTCCAGACAGTTGCTCGCCACGCGACTGACCGAATTGCTCCAGAGCCGCAAGCGGAGCGTCGCCGAACTGGTTGAAGCCGAAAGGAGCGTTGCAGCGGTTCAGGAGGAGATTGATGAAGCGCAGAGCTGGCTGGCTGAAATGCGCGGGCGCGTGGCGATGAGCAGCATCGAAATCCGTTATGCCGGCAGCGACAGCAGCGGCTTTCTCGCGCCGCTGCGCACGTCCCTCCACACGATGGGCGAAGTCGCCGGCGCCAGCCTGGCCGTCCTGATTCAACTGATCGCCCTCGCCCTCCCCTGGATCTTGCTCGGCGCTCTGCTGCTATTTTTCCATCGTCGGTTCGGTGGACGCCTGGCGACATTGCTCAGGCGCCCACCGGCCGGCGAATAGTTCAACGTGGTAAAAAATAGGCGTCCGCGTCCTGGGCGATCGCGGCGGCGAATTCGGCGATGATCCAGTCACGAAACGCCTTGACCTTCGGCGCGTTGCGGGCGTGCAGGGGATAGACAATCCAGTAGCTTGCCTGTTCGCGCACGTAAGAAGGCACCGCCTCGACCAGCAATCCGGCCTCAACCTCGGCTTTCCAGAGAAAGAGGTTGACGATGGCCACCCCCTGCCCGGCGAGAGCTGCGCGCCCCTCCATCACTTGGCTGTCGAGCGCAATGCCAGGCAGCGTCAGGGCCGCTTCCCCTTCGACACCCATGGACGAGAACCATTCGCCCCACCACTGATCGTCAGGCGACAGCCGAGGCACGGCACGGAGCGCGCCGGCATCCGCGATCGGACCATGCGCCGCCAGCCAGTCCGGGCTGCATAGCGGCGCCAGGCGATTATGGCTTAGCAGCTTGGCCTCAAGGTCCGGCCATTCTCCCTTGCCCCCGCGGATCGCAAGATCGACACCATCGCGCGCCAGGTCCACCACGGCATCATCCGCCTGAATGCGCACCGCCAGTCCGGGATGCCGCATCTGGAATTTGCCGATGTTGGGCGCCAGCCAGAGATGGGCAAAACTGTTGGTGCAGCTTATCGTGAGGACGCTGGCATGATCCTGTCGCAAGGTTGCAAATCCCTGCCGCATCTGGTCGAAAGCGCGGATGATGACTGGCGCGATCTCCCGCCCCTTTTCGGTCAGCGCGACGCGGCGCCCGGATCGCTGGAAAAGGCTGAGACCCAGGCGCTCTTCCAGCAATTTCACCTGATAGCTGACCGCCGCTTGCGTCATGCCGAGTTCCTGCGCTGCGGCCGTGAAATTTTCGAGGCGCGCGGCCGCCTCGAACACGCGGACGGCGGCCAGGGGCGGGAGGTTCTGCATCTTTCATGGATAAGCTGAGCTTATGTAATCTGTCCATGCTTTTGTTGGCCCTTCTCCATGAAACGGACGATAAGCGGCGGTGCGGACCAAAGCGTCTGCCAGCCCATCCATGCAGAAAGGAGATCGTCATGCGCGATCAATATGACGCCCGGCTGTGGAACGACAGCCATGAACAAACCCGCGCGGGAATCGACCGCCTGCTGGCCCGGATCATGCAGGCCTTTCGCGTCCTGCACCGGATTCACTGGGCCGCGCCCTGGGCGGACCAGCGGAATTGCCCCGGCCGATAGGGGCGAAAAGACAGAACAGGGGTTGCGATTTTGGGGGAAGACGCCACGTTGCGCCCGTGCCTGATTCTGCTCTTCCCCCGCTGCCGCCGCCGCCGCCCGCCTTGCTGGAAGGCGCGGCGCTGTTTCTCGATTTCGACGGGACGCTGGCGCCCATCGCCGATACGCCCTGCGGTGTCGATGTGGACGATGACCTGCTCACGACGCTGCGTCGCCTGCGAACGGCGCTCGACGGGCGACTGGCAATCGTCAGCGGTCGGTCCATCGCGACGTTGCGTGAGCTGGGCCTGGGCGACTTTCTGCTCGCCGGCACCCATGGCCTGGAGTTCGCCCATCCCGGCGCCGGCGTGGACGCGCCGCCCCGACTGCCAGCCATCGACGCGGTGGAAGACGCGTTTCAACAGTTCATCGACGGCAAGCCGGGCCTGTTGGTCGAGCGCAAATCGATCAGCGTCGGGCTGCATTTCCGGGGCGCACCGCAATGGGGGGAGGATGCCGGCGTTCTGGCCGCACAACTCGCGCAAAATCATGACCTCGCCCTTCAGCGCGGCAAGATGCTGTTCGAACTGCGTCCCGGCGGCGCGGACAAAGGCAGCGCTGTGCGGCGGCTGATGACCCAGGCGCCGATGGCAGGCGGCACCCCCCTCTTCATCGGTGACGACGTCACGGACGAGGAAGGCTTCGCCGCTGCCGCCCAACAGGGCGGCGCGGGTATATTGGTGGGGGCGCCCCGCACCACTTTTGCCGCCTTCGGACTGGAACAGGTGGCCGCTGTCAGGCATTATCTCGGCGAGGGGGCTGCCCGGCTTGGCTGAACGGTAGCCCATTCCTTTGGGCGACAGGCAATAAGGGGGCAGAATATCAGCACCAAGGACGACATGCTTTCATCCCAGAACGAGCAGACGCTCGACCTCTGGCCCATCGGCAATTGCCAGGCTTCCGCGCTGATCGACCGCGCGGGTCGTTTCATATGGGCCTGCGTCCCGCGGGTGGATGGCGACCCCGTCTTTTCCGCGCTGCTCGACCATCAGGACTGGGATGATCCGCAAGCGCGCGGCTTCTGGGCGATCGAACTGGAAAATGTGGTCGCGGTCGAACAACATTATATCCGCAACACGCCGATCCTGGTCACGCGCCAGCGCGATGCGCAGGGCAATGCGATCGAAACCTATGATTTCTGCCCGCGCCATCGGCACAAGGGCCGCATGTACCGGCCGGTCGGCTTTGTCCGCATCGTGCGGCCGGTCGCCGGATCACCGCGCATCCGCGTCCGGTTGCGCCCGACGACGAGCTGGAACGCGGACGAAGTGCCGATCAGCTATGGCTCCAATCATATTCGCATGGTGCTGTCCTACATGGCGATGCGCGTGTCGACCAACGCCCCCATCGGCCTGATTTCGCAGGAAAGCTGGTTCCGGCTGGAAGCGGACATGCATTTCTTCATGGGGCCGGACGAAGGCTTTTCGGACGCGCTGCGCCCGGCGATCGAGCGGATGCTGGACGACACCATTCACGAATGGCAGGTCTGGGTGCGCGGCCTCGCCATCCCGGCCGAATGGCAGGAAGCGGTGATCCGCTCGGCCATCACCCTCAAGCTTTGCCAGCATGAGGAAACCGGCGCGATCGTCGCCGCGCTCACCACCTCCATTCCCGAACATGCCGACAGCGGGCGGAACTGGGATTATCGCTACTGCTGGATTCGCGACGCCTATTATACCGTCGAAGCGCTCAACCGGCTGGGCGCGCTCGACGTTCTGGAAACCTATCTCGTCTATTTGCGCAACATCGTCGATGGCGCCAAGGGCGGGCATATCCAGCCGCTTTACGATGTCCGGGGCAATGCCACGCTGACCGAGTGGGAGCCGGACAGCCTGCCCGGCTATCGCGGCATGGGGCCGGTGCGCGTCGGCAATGCGGCCTATAATCAGATCCAGCATGACGCCTATGGCCAGATCGTGCTGTCGTCGGTGCAGGGCTTCATCGACCAGCGGTTGCTGCGCATGGCGGGTCATACCGATTTCGAGGCGCTGGAAGCGGTGGGCGAACGGGCGTGGCAGGTCTATGACCAGCCCGACGCGGGGCTGTGGGAATTGCGCACCCGCGCCCATGTCCACAGCTATAGCGCGGTGATGTGCTGGGCCGCATGCGACCGGCTCGCCCATGCGGCCACCGCGCTTGGCCTCGACCTGCGCGCCGCTTATTGGCAAAACCGCGCCGAGACCATGAAGGCCCGCATCCTGGAGGCCGCATGGCGCGTCGACAGCAACGCCATCTCCGCCAATTTCGAGGATGACGCGCGCGACGCATCATTGCTGCAACTGCTGGACCTGCGTTTCCTGACGGCGGACGATCCGAAGTTCACCGGCACGCTCGCCGCGCTCGAAGCCGACCTGCGACGTGGTAATGACATGCTGCGCTACAGCACCCCCGATGATTTCGGTGAGCCGGTCACCGCATTCAACGTCTGCACCTTCTGGCTGATCGAAGCGCTGCACCGCACCGGCCGTTCGGAGGAGGCGCGCGCACTGTTCGAGGAGATGCTGTCGCGTCGCACCGCCGCGGGCCTGCTATCGGAGGATATCGACCCCGCGACCGGGGAATTGTGGGGAAACTATCCCCAGACCTACTCGTTGGTCGGCATCATCAACTGCGCCGTCTTGTTGAGCAAACCATGGAGCGCCATGCGATGAGCCGCCTGATCATCATATCCAACCGGGTCAGCCGGCCCAGCAAGTCCGGCGCGCAGGGCGGGCTGGCCGTCGCCTTGTCACAGGCACTGCGTGAAAGCCGTGGCATCTGGGTCGGCTGGTCCGGCGAGACCACCGACAATTTCACCGGCCATATAGGCTTTAGCGAATTTGACGGCGTCAAGACGGCCACGATCGACCTGGAAGAACAGGATGTCGACGAATATTATAATGGCTATGCGAACAAGACGCTCTGGCCGCTGTTCCATTTCCGCATCGACCTGGCCGAATATGCCCGCGATTTCGAGGGTGGCTACAACCGCGTCAACAAGCGTTTCGCGGAAACCACCAGTCCTCTGATCGAGCCTGACGACATCATCTGGGTCCATGACTATCACATGATCCCGCTGGGCGAGATGCTGCGCGACCGGGGTCTCAAGAACCGGATGGGCTTTTTCCTGCATATCCCCTGGCCGCCGACCCGCTTGCTGGTGTCGCTGCCCCATCATACCAAATTGGTCAGTTCGCTGTTCGCCTATGATGTGGTCGGCTTTCATACCGAAGAATGGCTCGAATCCTTCCGCCACTATGTGGAAAAGGAAATGGGGGGGACGGTCGACGGCGATTTCGTCACCGTGGGCGACCGCACGATCCAGGCCATTGCCTGCCCGATCGGCATCAGCGCGCAGGAATTCGCCGACGCCGCCGTGAGCGATGCGGCAACGGGCATGTATGCGCAGGTCCGCGCATCCTTGCAGGACCGGTCGCTGATCATCGGCGTCGACCGGCTCGATTACAGCAAGGGGCTGGAAGAGCGGTTCAACGGCTATGCCCGGTTCCTGAAAGATCATCCCGAACATCATCGCAAGGTCGTGCTGACCCAGATCGCGCCGCCTTCGCGCGGCGAAGTGGAAAGCTATCAGCAGATCCGCGCCACGCTGGACTCGCTCGCGGGCCGGATCAACGGCGAATATAGCGATGTCGACTGGACGCCGATCCGCTACGTCAACCAGGGCTATCCGCGCGACAAGCTTGCCGGCATCTATCGGTCCGCCCGGATCGGGCTGGTGACGCCGCTGCGCGACGGCATGAACCTGGTCGCCAAGGAATATGTCGCGGCGCAAGACCCCGAAGATCCCGGCGTGCTGGTTCTCTCACGCTTTGCCGGCGCCGCGATCCAGTTGCGTGACGCGCTGCTGATCAATCCCTACAGCACGGAAGAAATGTCCGATGCGATCAAACGGGCGCTGGCGATGCCGCTGGACGAGCGCAAGCGGCGCTGGCGTGCGATGATGGACAGCGTCGAGCAGCAGGATATCAGTTGGTGGCGCGAAGCCTTCACCAGCCGGCTGATGGCGGTCGATCATGCCGGGCAAGCCGTCCCCGCGGAACCCGACGCCGGTTGAGCCGAACCTCCTCCCTCGCTAGGGACCAGGGATGCATATGGACGACGAGAGCGAAGCGCGCGGCCTGTGGACCGCCATCCAGGCGCGATCGGGCGTCATCATCGCCACGGTCGGCCTGATCGCATGGCTGGCGCTGCTCTGGTTCATGTTCGGTGACGTGCTGTAAGCGCGGCGGCGCAACTGCCCTCCCCCGCCAATTGCACCGGGGGGCAGTTTGCTTTATGGGCCTGCCGGAGCAGCCCCGGCACCCGCTGATCCTTTCCGATTCGCGTTTGCCGGGGCGAATTGTTTTTGGAAAAAGTCAGGAACGCGCATGGCCCGTCGCCGCCAGATTTACGAAGGCAAGGCAAAGATCCTCTACGAAGGCCCCGAACCGGGCACGATCATCCAGTATTTCAAGGATGACGCCACCGCCTTCAATGCGCAGAAGAAGGGCACGATTTCGGGCAAGGGCGTACTCAACAACCGCATTTCCGAGCATATCTTCACCCTGCTGGGCCAGATCGGCGTGCCGACCCACTTCATCCGTCGGCTGAACATGCGCGAACAGCTTGTCCGGCAGGTGGAAATCGTGCCGATCGAAGTCGTCGTGCGCAACGTCGCGGCCGGATCTCTGAGCAAGAAGCTGGGGATCGAGGAAGGCACGCAACTGCCCCGCACCCTGATCGAATATTGCTACAAGGATGACGCGCTGGGCGATCCGCTCGTGTCGGATGAGCATATTGCCTGCTTCGGCTGGGCGACCCAGGACGAGATGCACGACATTGCCGACATGGCGATCCGCATCAACGATTTCCTGTGCGGCCTCTTCGCCGGCATCGGCATTCGCCTGATCGACTTCAAGCTGGAATTCGGGCGCCTGTATGACGGCGAATATAGCCGCATCATCCTGGCCGACGAGATCAGCCCGGACGGTTGCCGCCTGTGGGACGCCGCCACCAACGAGAAGTTGGACAAGGACCGGTTCCGCCGCGACCTGGGCGGCGAAGTCGAAGCCTATCAGGAAGTTGCGCGCCGCCTGGGCCTGCTGCCCGAAGGGCTGGACACCACCGTCCTCGACCTCGACACCCATCGCAAGAAGCGCGAGAAGGAATAAGCGTCAAAGGCCGGCCATTGCGCCGGCCTTTTCGTTTCCGCTTCGAAAGCGGTCACGCCAACAGCGCGTCGGCCATCAGCTTGAGGCCAAGCAGGATCATCAACAGATAGATCAGCGTGTAGAAGCGCGCCGGATCAACCCGCCGCACCAGCGCCACGCCGGCGAAAGTCGAAAGAATCGCGACCGGCGCCAGCATCGCGGTCGCGGTCAGATTGGCAGCGGTGAACTGCCCCAGCGCGGCATAGGCCGGCACCTTCATCCAGTTCATCACGGCAAAGGCCAGAGCGGTGGTCCCGACCAGCATGTCGCGCGACAGCCTTTTGGGCAGCACCCACATCTGGAACGGGGGTGATCCGGCGTGCGCGATCTGGCTGGTGAAGCCGCTGGCGATGCCGAAGAGGAAACCGACCCAACCGGGCGAATCGGACGGGAGCGTGATCGCATTGCCCCGCTCCACCCACAGGCGCTGGAGGCCGAACAGCACCGAGATTGCGCCCAGCACGCCCAGCACCGCCACTTCCGAAACCTGCGCCGCGAACAGCCAGCCCAGGCCGATGCCCACCGCCGCGCCGGGCAGCATCACCTTCAATATGCCGCCGTCCCAACTGCGACGATAGGCCCAGACGCTGACGGCGTCCTGAAGGATCAGGATCGGCAACAGGATCGCCGCGCCGCGCACCGGATCGACCCCCAGCGCCATGATCGGCATGGCGAGCGCACCGACGCCGGCGAACCCGCCCTTGGCAAGACCGGAGATGATGACGGCGACGATGGCGCAGACGAAATAGAGGATGTCCGGGTTCATATCGCCCGCTTAGAATGCGCGCACGCCCATGAAAATGGCCGATGGATCAAGCAAGGCCCCATGACCATGCGTCGATGCCCTGGGGCAAAAGCCTCAGTTCATCGCCAGGATCATGTTCCGCACCTGCGGATAGACCTGCTTTTCCCATTTGCTGCCGGAAAAGACGCCATAATGGCCGACGCCCGGCTGGAGATGATGACGCTTGAGATGCGGGCGAAGACCAGTGCACAGCGCGTGGGCTGCGGATGTCTGTCCAACGGCGCATACATCGTCCCGTTCGCCCTCGACCGTAAGCAGCGCAGTCTTGTGAATGGCGCCGGGATTGATCTTGCGGCCGCGCACGGTGAGTTCGCCCTTGGACAAAAGTGTGCGCTGGAACACCATGTCGACGGTTTCGAGGTAGAATTCCTTGGTCAAATCCAGAACCGCGAAATATTCCTCGTAGAATGTCTTGATCTTGTCCGCCTCGACCGACTTGCCATCGGCCAAAAGCTGGTAAAGTTCGCGATGCTGGGCGCTATGGCGTTCCATATTCATCGACATGAAGGCGGAAAGCTGGAGAAAGCCGGGATAAACTTCTCGACCGCCGCCGACGTAGCGGAACGGGACGACGGAGATCAGATTTTCCTCGAACCACTTGATCGGCTTTTCATTGGCAAGGTCATTGACCGCCGTGGGGGCGGCATTGGGATCGATCGGCCCGCCCATCAGCGTCATCGACCGGGGCGTCGCCTTGTCCTGATCCTCCGACATGAGCGCGACCGCCGCCATGGCAGGAACGCAGGGCTGGCACACCGACACCAGATGCGCGCCTTCCCCCAGTTCCTGGAGAAAGCGGATCACATAGTCGACATAGTCGTCAAAGCCGAAGCGGCCAGCCGACAGCGGCACGTCGCGCGCATTTTTCCAGTCAGTGATGTAGACATCATGATCGCGCAGCAATGTTGCAACCGTGCTGCGCAACAAGGTCGAGAAATGCCCCGACATCGGCGCCACTACCAGCACGCGCGGCTGCTCTACCTCGACTTCGTCCTTGGCGAAATGGAGCAGGTCTCCGAAAGGCAGGTCGAGCGCGATTTCCTCACGCACGGCAACTTCCGCATTGCCGCTCTGAACCGTGCGAATGTCGTAGGCGGGACGCTTGTGCGTGAGTTTCGCGCCCTGGAACACATCCATCAGCGCGAACATGCGGCGCGGCATCGCCCACTCGGCCATCGGACCCATCCGGTCGCGCATACCAAGCGCCCATTGCGCGCCCAATCGCGCCGGCGCCAGCATGTCATTCCAGGCCTGATAACCACTGTAGAGCATCCGCATAATCGAAAACGTGCCTTATACTGATCCTGTCAACCGAATCGGTTCTTTGATGAAACGCTATACAGGCATTTTGTGTTGCGCCGCATCATCATAAATGTGAGTTAAGAAGTTATCGCGGGAGGGAACGCCATGGTCGATGCACAACTCACTCTTTCCAGCAGAAATTATTCCTCCTGGTCGCTGCGCGGCTGGCTGTTGTGCCGACTCGCCGGTCTGCGGGTCACCGAAAAGATGATCGCGCTCGACGATCCCGGCAATCGGGCGGAGCTGCTGCTCCTGTCCCCCTCCGTTCTGGTCCCGCGCCTGACGCATGAGCGGGCGAGCGTGTGGGACACGCTGGCCATCGCCGAATATCTTCACGAGCTCTATCCGGCGGCAGGCATGTATCCAGCCGACCGGATCGCCCGTGCGCACTGCCGGTCGGTGTCGGGCGAAATCCATTCAGGCTTCACCAATTTGCGCTCGGCGCTGCCGATGAACCTGAAGGTGCGGCATGATCGCTTCCCGATATTCCCCGGCGCCAAGCCCGACATAGAGCGGGTTGAAACCATCTGGGCCGAATGTCTGGACAGCTATGGCGGTCCCTGGTTGTTCGGCCCGGCGCCGACGGTGGCCGATGCCATGTTCGCGCCGGTGGTCCAGCGGTTTCTGACCTATGCCGTACCCGTGTCGCCGACATCCGCAGCCTATTGCGGCACGGTCAACAGTTGGTCGCTGATGCGCGAATGGATTGACGCCGCGCGCATCGAACCTGACGAGATGATCGAGTTGGAAACCGAATTCTAAAGGCCTTTCCCCCGCGGGATGCGGTGGTTAAGCAGGGGCATGACTGTTCGCACCCTTGCCCTGGCCCTTGGCCTCACCGTCGCTCCTTTCCTCTTTCCCCTGGCCGTTCAGGGCCAGACCGTCCCGCCAGACCGGCTGGAATCATCGGCCCGCACGCTTGCGTCCGACCTGTTCGAGGGCCGCGCGCCCGGCACCGTGGGGGAGCAACGGACGATCGGCTATCTGGTCGGGCGGTTCGAAGCGTTGGGCCTGGAACCGGGCGGGCCGGATCGCCAGTGGGTGCAGACGGTGCCGCTGCTCCATACCCGGCTGGGCGAAGCCGAAAAGCTGGAAGTGGCCGAGAACGGCGCGACAACGCCATGGACGTTCGGCAAGCAAATCTATGTTTCCACCCTTCAGCCCAGCGATCATGTCGCGATCGACAAGGCGCCATTGGTGTTCGTCGGCTATGGCGTATCCGCGCCGGAGCGAAAATGGGACGATTTCAAGGGCGTGGACCTGAAGGGCAAGATCGCCGTCTTCCTGGTGAACGACCCGGATTTCGAGGCGGTCGGGGGTGAGGATGCGGTCGGCAAGTTCGGCGGGCGGACCATGACCTATTATGGCCGCTGGACATATAAGTTCGAGGAGGCGGCGCGGCGCGGCGCGATCGGCGCGCTGATCGTGCACGACACGCCGGGCGCGGGCTATGGCTGGAATGTCGTGGTCAGTCCGGGCGGGGAAAATTACGATCTGGTCCGCCCGGCCGACAAATTGACCAGCCTGCAAATGCAGGGCTGGATCGAGGGCGATGCGGCCAAGGCGCTGTTCGCCGGCGCTGGCCTCGACCTCGCCGCGCTGCGCAAGCAGGCGCGGTCGGCTCGGTTCAAGCCGGTGGAACTGAAGGGCGCGACCTTCTCGGCCGCCTTCCCGGTCCGCCAGGAAGTGGTCCGGAGCGCCAATGTCCTCGCCCGCATCCCCGGCGCGAAGCGACCGGATGAAACGGTGATGTATGGCGCGCATTGGGACGCCTATGGCGAAGGCAAGCCCGATGCCCAGGGCCGCATCTATCGGGCCGGCGCGAATGACGACGCGCTGGGCATCGCCGCCATGTTCGAGATCGCCCGCGCGATGAAGGCCGGCCCCGCGCCCGACCGTTCGGTGCTGTTCGCCGCATGGACCGCCGAAGAACGTGGGCTGCTCGGGTCCGAACATTATGCGCTGAACCCGATCTGGCCGCTCGACAAGACCGTCGCCAACCTGACCATCGACATCATGCAGACCGCGGGCAAGGCGAAGGACGTGATCTTGGTCGGGAAGGGGCAGAATGAGTTGGAGGACGATCTCGCACGCTTTGCTGCGCAACAAGGCCGCGTGGTGACGCAGGAAAGCCTGCCTGAACGCGGGCTATTCTACCGCGCCGATCATTTCTCCATGGCGAAACGCGGCGTGCCGGTGCTGTTGATGATGGGCATTGCCGGCGCGTCGGACCTGGTCGACGGCGGCCGCGCGGCGGGGCAGGCCTGGGTCGATGCCTATACCGGCAATTGCTATCATCAGGCCTGTGACGCGGTCGGGCCGGAGTGGGATCTGGAGGGCGCGGCGCAGGATGTCGACCTGATGCTGCACATCGGCCGCGATCTGGCGACCTCGACGCGCTGGCCCGAATGGAAGCCGGGATCGGAGTTCAAGGCGCTTCGCGACACCAGCAAGGCGGCGAGGGAGTAGGCCGCCTTCCCGTCAGGAGGAGGGATGCGATTCAGCTCAGCCTGTAAAGCGCGCTGCCATGGGGCGGCAGGGTTGCGGCCACCCGCGCCGCCTGCCGCCCCAGCGCCCTGCCCGCCCACAGGTCGCGCACCGTCACCGGGCCGTTGACGCCGAGGTCGCGCAGGTCGATCCCGACATCGCGCGGCTTGGCGCTGGTGTTGAACAGCGCGAGGTAGCGGTCCGCGCTCCCCTCCGCGATGGCCGACCAGATGCGGGCGCCATCCTCCATAAAGTGGGGGCAGTTGCCGCTGCTCGCCTGATTGACCGCAATCACCTCCCGATTGGTGAGCAGCGCGAGCGTCGCGGCATCCAGATGGCGCAAATCGCCGCCCATGATGAGCGGTGAGCGGGCGATGGCCCAGAGCGTCATCAGCGTGCGCTGTTCGTCGGGGGTGAAGCGCGTGTCGCGTTCGCCGAGCGCCAGCCGGCCGAGGGGGAGCATGTCGGCGTCGGGCCAACTGCCGGGGCCACGATAGGGCGTCCAATTCTCCAGCCGGGTGAACTGCGCCTCCAGCATTGGCCAGTCATCCCAGAAATCGTCCGAGATGCGCCACATCTGTGCATAACGACGCACATGATCGCCGCGTATCACGGGCGTTTCGCCGGGCGAGAGGCTCAGGATGATGGGGCGGCCGGTCGCCGCAATCGCCTTGTGCGCGGCCTCTATTTCCGGTGCGTGGGCGTCATAGGGGCGGCTCATATCGTCCATCTTGACGAAATCGACGCCCCAGTCGGCATAAAGGCGGAAGATGCTGTCATAATAGGCCTGCGCGCCCGGTTTCGCCATGTCCACGCCATACATGTCGGGGTTCCAGGAGCAGATGTTGGAACGGTCGGCGATGTCGGCGGCGCGCACATCGGTGCCCAGCACCGGCAGGTTCCGATCGACCGCGGCGCGCGGGATGCCGCGCATGACATGGATGCCGAATTTGAGGCCCAGTGCATGGACCGCCTGCGCCAAAGGGGCGAAGCCCCTGCCCTGCGCGCTCGACGGGAAGCGATTGGGCGCCGGGATCATCCGGCCATAGGCGTCCATCGCGGGATTGGGCTTGGCGTTGTAGGTGTAGCTCGATGCCTCCGGCTCATACCATTGGATGTCGACGGTCAGGATGTCGTAGCCGAAGGGCAGCAGCTTGTCCGCCATGATCGCCGCAATCTCGCGCGTCTGCGCTTCGGTGATGGTGGTGGCGAAGCTGTTCCAGCTGTTCCAGCCCATTGGTGGCCGGGGCGCGAGCATGTTGCCCTGCCCGCTACTGGTTTCTCCCGCGCGCGCCACGCCAGCGGCCGCGATCCCCGCCATACCTGCGCCGAGAACGGCGCGGCGACTGGCCTCCAGATTCATCCTCTTCATTTGTAGGAGTAAACCGCAGCAGCCGCATCAGATCAAGCGGTAACGGCTTGGCGCGGTGCTGCGCACATGATTTAACCCGATCATGATGATCCGCCTCACCCGCCTGGCGATTGCCGCCGGCCTGCTCGCCGGCACCGCCCTCCCCGCGCAGCCTGTCCCATCCGATCCGATCGACGCGGTCGATCCGTTCATCGGCACCAGCGGCGAGGGTCATACCTTCCCCGGCGCCGTAGCGCCGTTCGGCATGGTGCAATTGTCGCCCGACACCCATGTCGGCGCGGCGCGCCAAACCTATGACTGGGCGGCGGGATACCGGCACGAAGACCCGGTCATACTGGGCTTTTCGCACACCCATTTTTCCGGCGCCGGGCATAGCGACCTGGGCGATTTCCTGGTGATACCGGTCACGGGCGACGCCGTGCCGCTTGAGCCGGGCGACGCGAAAACGCCGGGTTTTCGCTCGCACAAGGCCGATGAGGTCGCCTCGCCCGGCTATTATGCCGTAACGTTGACCGATCCCGGCGTCCGCGCCGAAATGACGGCGGGGACGCGCGTCGGTGTTCACCGCTACGCTTTCCCTGCGGGCAAGGCGGCGCATCTGGTGGTCGACCTGCGCAGCATCATCTATGATTATCCGGGCAAGATCCTCTGGTCCTCGGTCCGTATCCGGCCCGACGGTATCATCACAGGGTCCCGCGAAGTGCGCGGCTGGGCGACCCCGCGCCGCATCTTCTTCGCCATGCGCTTTTCCGCGCCGCTGACCGGGCATCGTTTCGTCAGCACGGAGGAGAATATCCTCTACAAGGGGTTCAAGGGACCGGGGCGCGGGCCGGAAACGCTGGATTCCTTGTCCGGGCGGGCGCTGGTGGCGCAGCTCGATTTCGGTGCGCTGGCTAAACCGCTGGAGGTGAAGGTCGCGCTGTCGGGCGTGGACGAGGATGGTGCGATCGCAAACCTGGGGAGCGAGCCGGGCGATTTCGACGCGGTGCGGGCGCACACACGTAAAGCCTGGACCGATGCGCTGGGCGCGGTGCGGATCGACGCGCCGGGACCGATGCGCACCAATATCTATACCGCGCTCTACCATAGCCTGATGGCGCCCAGCGTGTGGGGCGACGCCGACGGGCGCTGGCGGGGGCCGGACGATCAGGTCCATGAAGGGCGGGGCTTCACCATGCACTCCACCTTCTCGCTGTGGGACACGTTCCGCGCCGAGCATCCGCTGCTGACTCTGATCCAGCCTGCGGCGAAGAACGCCGATTTCGTCAACTCGCTGCTCGCCAGCCAAAAGACCAGCCCGTTCGGCATCCTTCCCGTGTGGCAGTTTGCCGGCAAGGAAACCTGGACGATGATCGGCTATCATGCCGTGCCGTTGATCGCCGACGCCTGCCTGAAGCGCATCAAGGGCATCGATTGCGCCGCCGCGCTCAGGGCGATGGTCGCGAGCGCGGATTACCCGCCCTATGGCGGGCTTGGCGACTATATGAAGCTGGGTTACGTCCCGATCGACCGGGAGCCGGAAGCGGCGTCCAAGACGGTCGAATATGCCTATGACGACTGGACCATCGCACGGCTGGCCCGGCAATTGGGCGACATTGCGACGGCGGAACGGTTCGACAAAAGGGCGCAGAACTGGCGCAACAGCTTCGACGCGAAGACCGGGTTCCTGCGCGCGCGCAAAGCGGACGGGACGTTCCGCACTCCCTTCGATCCCACCGCCATCAACTATGGCAGCGATTATACGGAGGGCAATGCCTGGCAATATAGCTGGTTCATGCCGCACGATCAGGCCGGGATGTTCCGCCTGCTGGGGGGCGACGCCAAGACCGTGGCGAAGCTGGACGCCATGTTCGATTATGACAACAGCAAGATCGACTATAGCCATGCAGAAGACATATCCGGGCTGATCGGCCAATATATCCATGGCAACGAACCCAGCCACCATGTCGCCTATCTCTACGATTATGCGGGCCAGCCCTGGCGGACGCAGGCGCGGTTGAAGCAGATCGTCGAGAGCCAGTATAAGCCGACGCCGGAGGGACTCGCGGGCAATGACGACCTTGGCCAGATGTCGGCCTGGCTGGTGTTTACGGCGCTGGGATTCTACCCCGTTACGCCCGGCAGCAACCAATATGTGATCGGGCGGCCTTTCGTCGAGAAGGCGGAGATGATGGTAGACGGCAAGCGATTTTCGGTGGTCGCGGACGGGCTGTCGGACGCCAATGCCTATGTCGGCACGGTGACGCTCAACGGGAAGCCGCTGGCGCGAAGCTACGTCACCGACGCGGAAATCCGCGCCGGGGGCGAGTTGCGCTTCACCATGCAGGCGACGCCGAACAAAGCGTGGGCGACGGGCGCAGAAGCACGGCCCTATTCGATGACGCCTTTCAAGCGCTGACCCTCAGCCCGCCGGGCTGCGCTTCATGTAGAGCGATTCAGCGAGGTAACCGCGCAGCATCGTGCGATCGATCGCCAGCTTGCTGTCCGCCCCGCCCGCCAGGCAGGAGGACAGGGTCGGCATCGTCTGCTGCAAAGCCGATTTTTCGGCAACGCTGCCCGGCGTCGCCCGCACCACCGCATCCGCGGCGGGCGCGTTGCGGGTCACGATGCAATCGGCATAGGCGTGATAGGGCGATGACCGGGCATCGACACTGGCCTGGAAGGGCGCGCCCGGTTGCGGCGCACTGGCGTCGGGCGTGGGATAGGATCGCAAGTAAATCTGTTCGGCGATCGCACCGCGCATCCAGTTGCCTTTCATCCGCAATTTGCCGCGATGAAGACAGCCGTTCCGGCTCTTGGCCATACGCATCAGGATCGCATGTTCGACATCGGACCCCGGCGCACTGGCCAGAACCGACCGGGCAGTCGCGGGATCGCCCATGACCACGCAGCGGGCAAAGGTCCGCATATGGGATTCGGCCTCATCCCGATCGGCCGCAGGGCCATCGGGCCGTTCGTCGGTCTTCAGAGGACGATGAAAAGAGCTGCTGTGGTCCTGAGCCTGCACGCCGGAAAAGGGCAGGGTCGCGAGCAAGAGGGCAAGGGCAATCGGGCGCTTCATCCGAATCCTCCATTTGTCCCCCACGCAAAGTTTGCCGCCCCGTCCAGCCGTCATCAACTCCTCTGCGACGAAAGGTCGACAAAAAAGGGCTCCTCCTTGCCGGAGAAGCCCTTCCCGTTTTCCAGTGCGATGGCCGCGATCAGGCGGCCAGTTTCCGCAGCACATATTGGAGGATGCCGCCGTTCAGGAAATATTCCAGTTCGTTGACGGTATCGATGCGGCAGAGCGCGGTGAAGGTGAAGATCGAGCCGTCCGCGCGGGTCACCTGCACATCGACGTCCTGGCGGGGCTTGAGATCCGACACGCCCAGGATGGTGAAGCTGTCATCGCCCTTGAGGCCCAGCGTCTCCCGGCTTTCGCCATTTTTGAACTGGAGCGGCAGCACGCCCATGCCGACCAGGTTCGACCGGTGGATACGCTCGAAGCTTTCGACGATAACGGCGCGCACGCCCAGCAGGTTGGTGCCCTTGGCCGCCCAGTCGCGCGAGGAGCCGGTGCCATATTCCTTGCCGCCGATGACGACCAGCGGCGTGCCGTCGGCCTTGTGCTTCATCGCTGCATCGTAAATCGGCATGGTTTCGCCATTATAGCTCGTCATGCCCCCTTCGACACCGTCCAGCATCTGGTTCTTGATGCGGATATTGGCGAAGGTGCCGCGCATCATGACTTCGTGATGGCCACGGCGCGCGCCATAGCTGTTGAAGTCGGCCTTGCTGACCTGATGCTCCATCAGCCACTGGCCCGCCGGGCTGTCGACCTTGATCGAACCGGCCGGCGAAATATGGTCGGTGGTGATCGAGTCGCCGAAGATTGCCAGGGGTTTGGCTGCGACGATGTCGGTGATGGCCTCGGGGGTCATGGACATGCCCTCGAAATAGGGCGGGTTGGCGACATAGGTCGAACCCGCGCGCCAGCTATAGGTGTCCGAACCGGCCACGTCGATCGCCTGCCAGCGGGCATCGCCGGTGAAGACGGTGGCATAGCGGCTTTCGAACATGTCGCGGGTCAGCGCGCCGTCCATGACCGAACGGACTTCCTCGTTGGTGGGCCAGATGTCTTTCAGATAGACGTCCTGTCCGTCGCTGCCCTGACCGATCGGGGTCGCCACGAAGTCGGTGGTGACGGTGCCCTTGAGCGCATAGGCAACGACCAGCGGCGGGCTGGCGAGGAAGTTGGCGCGCACGTCCGGCGACACGCGGCCTTCGAAATTACGGTTGCCCGACAGCACCGAGGCCGCGACGATGTCGTTGCCGTTGATCGCCTTGCTGATCGGCTCGGCCAACGGACCGGAGTTGCCGATGCAGGTGGTGCAGCCATAGCCGACGAGGTTGAAGCCGACCGCGTCCAGATGCGACTGGAGGCCGGCTTTTTCCAGATAGTCGGTCACGACCTGGCTGCCCGGCGCGAGGCTGGTCTTGACCCAGGGCTTGGGCTTCATGCCCAGCTCGTTCGCCTTCTTGGCGACCAGGCCGGCGGCGACCAGAACGCCGGGGTTCGACGTGTTGGTGCAGCTGGTGATCGCGGCGATCACGACGTCGCCGTCGCCAATATCATGGCTTTTGCCTTCCACCGGCACGCGCACGGCGGCGGCTTTCTTGTAGACCTTTTCCAGGTCGGCGTTGAACGTGTCGTCAACTTCGGTCAGCACAACCTTGTCCTGCGGCCGCTTGGGGCCGGCAAGCGAGGGGACGACGGTGGACATGTCGAGTTCGAGCACGTCGGTGAAGACCGGATCGACCGAAGCGTCGAGCCAGAAGCCCTGTTCCTTGGCATAGGCTTCGACCAGCGCGATATTCTCTTCGCTGCGGCCGGTGAGGCGCATATAATCCAACGTCTTGTCGTCAATGCCGAAGAAGCCGCAGGTCGCGCCATATTCCGGCGCCATATTGGCCAGCGTCGCACGGTCGGCAAGGCTGAGCGAGGCCAGGCCGGGGCCGAAATATTCGACGAAGCGGCCGACCACGCCCTTGGCGCGCAGCATCTGGGTGCAGGTCAGCACCAGATCGGTGGCGGTGATGCCTTCGTTCAACGTGCCGGTCAGCTTGAAGCCGACGACTTCGGGGATCAGCATCGACACGGGCTGGCCCAGCATCGCGGCCTCAGCCTCGATCCCGCCCACGCCCCAGCCGAGCACGCCCAGGCCGTTGATCATGGTGGTGTGGCTGTCGGTGCCGACGCAGGTGTCGGGATAGGCGACCATGTTGCCGTCGGCGTCGGCCGAGGACCAGACGGCCTGCGCGATATTTTCCAGATTCACCTGATGGCAGATGCCGGTGCCGGGAGGAACGACCTTGAAATTGTCGAGGCTCTTGCTGCCCCATTTCAGGAAGTCATAGCGCTCCATGTTGCGCTGATATTCCAGCTCGACATTGTCCTCGAACGCCTTGGGCGTGCCGAACTCGTCCACCATGACGGAATGATCGATGACGAGATGGACGGGCACCTGCGGATTGATCTTCGCAGCGTCGGCGCCCAGCGCGTTCATGGCATCGCGCATGGCGGCCAGATCGACGACGCAGGGCACGCCGGTGAAGTCCTGCATCAGCACGCGCGCGGGACGATACTGAATTTCACGATCGGACCGGCGGTCCTTCTGCCAGTCGACAATCGCCTGAATGTCGTCGGTGGTGACGGTGACGCCATCCTCGAAACGCAGCAGGTTTTCCAGCAGCACCTTCATCGAGAAAGGCAGGCGCGAAACGTCTCCAAGCTTCGCGGCCGCCTTCTTCAGCGAATAATAGGCGATGTCCTTGCCGCCGACAGTCATGCTGTCGCGGGTGCCCAAGGTGTCCTGTCCGATGGCGGTCATAAGATGTGCGTCTCCTCGCATGGCGCTCCGGCCAGAGGATGACGCAATTCCACCAGTGGCTCGCCGGACGGCGAAAATTCCGGACGGCAAGCTGGCGGGCTAGCGCCCCAACCGATGGTCGAAGCAGGTATGTCCCGATGGTGCAGCGCCATACAGACTGACGCGGCCAAGTCAAATGGACAAAGCAGCCGATTGGACCTTTGGCCCCCTGAATTTCATTGCTGACGGGCCGGACCGCCGAAAACAAATCTGGCCGCGCACCTTAGTTGTACGCAAACCGGGGAAATAGCGCACCAGCCGCGCTGGAACGATCGCAGGTCAGCGCGCCTTCTCCGCCGCGATCCAGTCGTCGATCTGGCTTTCCAACACCGTCAACGGCACCGCCCCTTGCGAAAGCACGGCGTCATGGAAGCGGCGCAGGTCGAATTTCGGCCCCAGCGTCTGTTCCGCCCTGGCGCGCAATTCCCTGATCTTGATCTCGCCCAGCTTGTAGCCCAGCGCCTGCCCCGGCCAGCTGATATAGCGATTGACCTCCGCATCGATGTTGGCGTCGGACAGGGCGCTATTCTCTTTCATAAAGGCTACCGCCTTTGCCTTGTCCCACCCCTTGGCATGGATGCCGGTATCGACCACCAGCCGGCAGGCGCGCCACATCTCGTAGGACAGGCGCCCCATCATCTTTTCGGGCGTGTCGTACAGGCCCATCTCTTCACCCAGATATTCGGTGTAGAGCGCCCAGCCCTCCACATAGGCGGTGAAGCCGGCGAGATATTTGCGGAAGGGCGGCAGCGGCAATTCCTGTTGCAGCGCGATCTGGTTGTGATGCCCCGGCACCGCCTCATGCGCGGTGAGCGCCGGCAATTCCCAATAGGGCCGCTGGTCGAGCTTTGACGTATTGACGAAATAGGTGCCGGAAATGCCGCTCTCCGGCGCGCCCGGCATGTAATAGGCGGTCGTCGTCCCTTCCGCCTCAGCCGCCGGGATCGGCTTCAATCCGTAGGGCAGGCGCGGCAAAGTGCCGAAATAGCGGGGCAGCAGCCCGTCGATCATCTTGGCCTGGCGCGCGGCGACGCGCAGCAATTCTTCGGGCGTTTTGGCATAATAAGCGGGGTCGGTCCGCAATTGCCGAATATAGGCGGCGCGGCTGGGATAGCCGGCCTTGGCCGCGATCTCGTCCATCCGCTTGCCGATGCGAGCGACTTCGCCGAGACCGATCTGGTGAATCTGGTCAGGGGTGAGGTCGGTCGTCGTGTGCGCCTTCACGCGGCTGGCATACCAGGCCGCGCCACCGGGGAGCGCGGCAGCGCTGTCGCTCTTGCGGCAATGGGGCAGATAGTCGGCTACGAACAGATCATGCCATTTGCGATATTCCGGCGTCAGCACGTCGCGGATCAGGGCAATGGCGCGCGCCTGCATCGCGCGCCATTCCGCCTCGCTGATGTCGCGCGGCCGAGTGCGCTTGAAAGGTTCGTAGAAGCGCGTATCCTCCGGCTTCCCGGCGACAATGCCGCTGATCGTGGACGCGTAGTTGCCGAGCACCGAACAGGGCTGGACATAGCCGCCACTGATCGCCTGTCGCGTGATGGCGAGTGCGTCGCCATTTTGCTTGGGGTAAAGGGCGAGGCGCTTGAGATAGCTGTCATAATCGGCGCGATTGTAGAAAGGCAGGCCGTCCGCCATGCCGGAAAAGCCCTGGTGCCAGCCATAATAGGTGGTGAAGAGCATGAGCCGTTCGGCCATATGCCGATCGCTGTCGATATCGTCGCGCAGCATCCACAGCAACACGTCGCGATTAACCCGGTCGGCTTCATCCAACCCTTGCGCGGGGATCGCCTGAAGCCGGTCGGCAAATTCCCTCTCCGCCCTGATCTGCGCGTCACGCGCGGTCAGCGACATATCATAGATGCGGTCGTCATAGTCCCGCACGCCGCGCGCCGTCGCCTCGACTGGGTGGGTGGAGAGATACCAGCGCCAATGCTCGTCGAGCAGACCGGTCAGTTGGTCGTGGGGCGTCTGCGCTTGCGCCTGCGCCGGGAAAGGCAGGACGGCCAACAGCATTGGGGCGATGATCGTGGGAAATATCTTGCGCATATATGCGAAGGTTCGCGCCTAAAGCGCCATTTGGCAAGACCGCTTATGCGGGCAGGTCAGGCGGCGGCTACCCCTTCGGCTTCGACCACGTCGTCGCCGGCATAGATGCCGCGCACCCTCACCCGTTTTTCAACATGATCGACCGGCACGCGGAGCAGAACCAGGCGATAACTGCCGCCCAGATCGCGCTGAAGCAGGAAACCGGCCGCATCACGCACCAGCCTGCCCGTTTCGTCCACTCCAGCACCGATCTCAATCATGCCGTCAGTCTATCGCGTCCTTGACGCCCTTGCCAGCCAGGATGCCCAGCACGAGAAACAGGACGAACACGGCAACGGCGATGAAGAACAGGATTTTGGCGATGCCGACAAAGGCGCCGGCTGCGCCGCCAAAACCCAGCAATGCCAGCACGGCGGCAATGACGAGCGAGATGATCGCAAGCTTGATCATGAAAACAGGTCCTTTCGTTGGAATTGGATCATGGACCATCAACCCATCATAACGGCGCTTGTTCCGCCTGCGTAGCGGAAGAGCGGCATGGCTAATGATGCTTTAAGATTGAAAGTCAGTCACTTGGTTGAACCCGGCGGGGCGTCCGATCGTTCCGGGACGGCGCATCAAAGGAGACGGCCATGAACAACCATGCCATCAGCAAGCTGGACGACCTGATCACCACGTTGATCGACAGCGTAAAGGGCTACGAACATAGCGCCGACAAAGCGAAATCGGCGGCGTTTCAGACGCTGTTCCGCGATCTTGCGGCCGAGCGGCAGGCGGCCGTGACCCTGTTGCAGGACCATAGCCGGACGCTGGGTGGCAAGCCCAATGAATTCGGCTCCGCCGCCGGCACTGTGCATCGGCGGATCGAGGACTTGCATGTCGCGCTGGGCGGCGGCGACAAGGCCGTGATTCAGGCGATCGACCGGGGCGAGGATTATCTGAACGAAGAATTTGAGCGAGTGCTCAAGGACGAAGCCATCGGTACCGAAACCCAGGCCGTCGTGCGGCAGGCGCATGATTCGGTGCGCCATGGTCTCCGCCTGGTGGAGCAGTTGAAGCAGCAGAGCGCCGCCTGAGGGTCAGACCCAGCCTTCCAGCACTTGGTTCGGCGGTCTATGGCCATCGACCCAGGTGCGGATATTGGCGATTACGCGCGCGCCGGTGGCGTCGCGCCCTTCGATCGTCGCCGATCCCATATGCGGCAGCAGCACCACGTTGGAGAGCGCCATCAACCGCGCGTCCACCGCCGGCTCATGAGTATAGACATCCAGCCCGGCTCCGGCGATGCGCCCTTCTTCCAGAGCGGCGATCAGTGCATCTTCGTCGGTGATCTCGGCCCGCGAGGTGTTGATGATGTAGGCGTCCGGCCGCATCAATGCCACGCGACGCGCATCGATCAATCCGCGGCTGTCGGCGTTCAAAGGACAGTGGATCGACAGAATGTCGCAGCTGGCGAGCAAAGCGTCGAGATCGCCCTGCCATTCCGCCTCCAGTTCCTGCTCCACCTCGAACGGCAGGCGATGGCGGTTATGATAGGCGATCGACAGGCCGAAAGCGCGGGCGCGGCGCGCGACCGCGCGACCGATGCGGCCCATGCCGATAATGCCCAGCTTCTTGCCCCCGATCCGGTGGCCCAGCATACCCGACGGGCTCCAGCCACGCCATTGGCCGGCGCGCACCAGCTTTTCCCCCTCCGCCAGTCTGCGCGGGACCGAGAGGATGAGCGCCATCGTCATGTCGGCCGTATCCTCGGTCAGAACGCCGGGCGTGTTTGTGACAATGACGCCTTTCTTCCGTGCGGCGATCAGGTCGATATGATCGACGCCGCTGCCGAAGCTGGCGATCAGTTGCAGCCGGTCGGCCGCGCCCGCGATCAAGGCGGCGTCGATCTGGTCGCCGATGGTCGGCACCAGCACGTCGCATTGGGCCATGGCGCTGGCAAGATCGGCGCGGCTCATGGCCACGTCGCCGACATTGAAGCTGGCGTCGAACAGTTCAGCCATGCGCGCCTCCACATCGGGGGGCAGACGGCGCGTCACGATGACGCGCGGCTTGGCGGGGCGCGGTTGAGTCTTGCGCGGTTCTTGGGCCATGCAAAGGCCGCTATTCCCGGCTGCGGCATCGGTCAAGCGGATATGGCCGCGCCGGCAATAGGAAAGACTGTCCCATCAGCGCGCAACCGGTTATGGATCGGCTATGGGTGACACGGGTTCTGGGTTTCGAATGCGGCGGTTCTGGATGGTTGCGGGTGCGCTGGGCGCGCTGACGGGTGCAGGCGTCGCGATCGGCGCACCGAACAAGCCGGTCCCCTATTGGGCCTCCATATCGCAGGATGAAGCGCGAATGCGCGTGGGGCCGAGCCTGGATTACCCGTCCAACTGGGTCTATCGCCGCCGTGACCTGCCGGTGAAGGTCGTGCAGGTGCTGGGCCTGTGGCGCAAGGTCGAAGACCCGGACGGCGCGCAGGGATGGATGCACGTCCGGTTGCTGAGCGACACGCCGACCGCGATCGTCAAGGCCGACGTCGCGCCGATGCACGAATCCGCGAGCGACGGGGCGGCGTCGCTCTATCGGGCGGAACGCGGCGTCGTGGGCCGACTGTCCGATTGTTCACGCCAATGGTGCGCCTTCGACGTCAAGGGACGGCGCGGCTATGTGAAAGCCAGCGACTTGTGGGGCGCGACCGACAAATAGCGTCTGCGCCGCTTAGACTCGTCGTCAGCAATCAGCCCAGGCCCCCTTCCCTGTCACCATTCATAGGCTTTGGGCAGCGCACCCTCCGTCGGAGTGGCGTAGCGGTCGCGCAGCTTCGTCTGGCGATTTTCCAGCGGTTGCTGAACGCCGTCGATCCAGACCGCAACCGGGGCCGACGTCATTTCGAACGGATCGCCGTCCCAGATAACCACGTCGCCCGCCTTGCCGGGGGTGAGTGACCCGATGCGGTCGCCCAGTCCCATCGCTTCGGCCGGGGCGGAGGTGATGGTGCGCAGCGCCTGGCCCCAACTGAGGCCCGTGGCGCCCGGCACCCTGGTCAGCGCCACCATATTGCCCGCCTGCTGGGTTGCGACGCGCAGTTGCAACGCATCATCGCCCGTCAGCATCCCCATGGAAACGCTGACGCCCGCTTTCACCATGCGGCCGACATTGCTCTGGGTCGCTGCCAGTTTTTCGAAGGCAGAGGGCAGGTCCTCCAGTCCCGCCGTGATGACGGGCACCTTCGCCGCGGCGATCTGCGGCGCGACCATCCATCCTTCGGTCGCGCCGGCAAGGATCAGCTTGAGCGCCGGGAAATCCTGCCGCAACGCCAGCACGATCAGGATGTCGCGCGCGCTTTCCACATGCACCATAAGCGGCATGGCGCCGGTGACGACCGGGACCAGCGCTTGGGCATCCACGCCGTTGAGCAGAGCGTCCTTCGAATTGCCGTCATAGCTTGCCGGCGCCTTCGCATAATCCTGCGCCTGGCGCAGCATCATGCGGAAGGTCAGGATCATCGCCGCGCGGCTGCCGCCGGCTTCCGCCGCGCCCGCTTCACCCATTTCCACATATTGAAAGGCGCGCGCTTTGGTGATTGGATTCATGTCCGCGCCCAGATCGATAACCGCGCCCTGCCCTGCGAAGATGCCGGTGCCGGTCGCCGGAGCGACCACCGCGCGGGTGACGCCGCCGGCGCGACTGATCGCGATCGGGTTCGCCAGCGGGTTGATCGCCGGTGTGACATCGATCGCCGCCGAAAAGGGCGATCGCGCGGCGGTATCGTTGGTTTCCTTGACTGCCGGCACTTCGACCAGGCCAACGCGCGAGAAGCCGGAGACGATGCCGGGCGTGACCCATTTGCCCGATCCGTCGACGATCTTCGCACCGGCCGGAACGGCGACGCCCGCCCCCGCCGCGACGACCTTCCCGCCATCGAGGACGACGGTGCCGTTCTGGACGGGTTCGGAGCCGTCGCCGATCGCGACGGTCGCGCCGGTGATGGCGACGGACTGGGCAAGGACCGGAGCAGAGATTGCCGCGGCCAATGCGCAGACCAGGGTTTTCGACAGGCTGGAGCCAAAGGGATTTTTACGGGCGGTGTTGCTCATTTCACGTCTCCCGCGCCAATCTGGCCCAGTTCAAAATCACTCACGGGGCGCCGCTTTGGATTATCAGCGTCGTAAAGCAATGCGCCGTCGATCCAGACCTTTTCCGGCCGGGTGTAGGTGCTGAACGGATTGCCGTTCCACAGCACGACATCAGCCATCTTGCCGACCTTCAGGCTGCCGGTCCGGTCCGCTATGCCCATGGCGCGAGCGGGGTTGATCGCCAGCCAGGTCCAGGCGACTTCATCGCTGATGTCGATGCCCATGCGGCGCCCCGCGCCCAGCGCCTTGGCCGCTTCCTGGTTCAGGCGCTGAATGCCGTCCTGATCGTCGCTATGGACGATAGAGCAGGCGCCGGCGCGATGGACCAGCGGGATATTTTCCTTGATGCCGTCATAGGCTTCCATCTTGAAGCCATACCAGTCGCCCCATAGCGCCGCGCAGATGCCGTTGTCGCGCAGCATGTCGGCGATCTTATAGGCTTCGACCGCATGGTGGAAAGCGGCGATCCTGTAGCCGAATTCCTTCGACATATCGATGACGTTCGCCATCTCGTCAGCGCGATAGCAATGATTATGGACCAGGATCTTGCCTTCCAGCACGTCCGCCAGCGTTTCCATGCCAAGGTCGCGGGTCTGCTCCTTCCCCGCTGCACGTTTCTTCTGATATTCGCGCGCCTTGATCCAGGTCTGGCGGTTGATCGCCATATTGCCCATGCGGGTGCTGGGTTCGCGCCCCTTCGACCCATAAACGCGCTTGGGATTTTCGCCGCAGGCCATTTTGAGACCCTGCGGCGCGCCGGGGAATTTCATCCCCTGCATGGTGCGCGCCGGGACGTTTTTCAGCGTCACGCTGCGGCCCCCGAAAAGATTGGCCGAACCGGGCAGGATCTGGAGCGTGGTGACACCGCCATTGGCCAGCGCACGGGAAAAGCCCGGATCCTGCGGCCAGACGCTATGTTCCGCCCAGACATGGGGCGTCACGGGCGAGGTCGCTTCATTGCCGTCGGACAGAGCCTCGACGCTGGGTGAAGGATAGTCACCCAGATGGCTGTGAATGTCGATCACGCCGGGCGTCACATATTTGCCCTGCGCGTCGATCACCACCACATCGGCGGGGATGGGCGTGTCCGGGCCGCCGATTGCGCTCACCTTTCCTTCCGACAGGAAGACCACGCCATTGTCGATACGTCCGCCCTCACCATCGAAAATGGTCGCGCCGCGCAGCACGGTTGGGCGACCGCCATAGGGGTGGTAAGTGGAAGGATAAGGATTTTCGGGCTCAGCCGACGGTCCCTGGGACGCCGGTGCCTCCTCCTTGTCCTTCCTGGCCGCGACAGGACCGGCGGCTCCCGCCAGCAGCGTGGCGATCAGCAGTATCCTGCACCCCTTTTTCATGCTTCTCCCTCCCGGTTCGACGATATGGTGTCGAGATGCATCATGCGCGTGACGAAGGGCGAAACCAGCAGCACCAGCCCGCCCACAATTACCGCAAACCAGCCTATGCGCGTGTAGACGTCAAGCACTTGAGTCACATCTCCAGCCTCCCCACTGCCCGTCGTCCGGGCGATGAGGCCGGCGATGAAATTGCCCGCCGCCATGGCCAGGAACCAGGTGCCCATGACCAGCCCCACCATCGATGAAACCGACAGGCGGGTCATCGCCGAAAGGCCGACCGGCGAGAAGCAGAGTTCCGCCATGGTGTGGAACAGGTAGATCAGGAAGACGAAGAGGACGGGGGTCAGGTTTTCGCCCGCCATCGCCGCGCCCGCCACCAGCACCAGGAAGCCGACGCCGCACAATATAAGGCCGACACCGAACTTGGCGGGCGAGGAAGGCTCCAGCCGACGCTTGTCGAGCAGGGTCCACAGCAGCGCGAACAACGGCGCCAGCAGGATGATGAAGATCGAATTGACGGACTGGAACAGCGAAGCGGGAACGTCCCAGCCGAACATCACCCGGTCGACATTGCGGTCGGTAAAGATGTTGAGCGACGATCCGGTCTGTTCGAACAGCCCCCAGAAGAGCGGATTGAGCGCGATCAGGAACAGGGCGGCGAACATCCGGTCGCGATCGATGCGCCCCAATGTGCCGACCGTCCGCCAGAGGATATAGACCACCGTCAGGGCGGAAAAGCCGAGCAACGCATAACCGAGCAGTTCGGCATAGCGAATGACCAGCCAGATGGCGATGATGCCGAGCGCCGCGCCGAGATAGATGGTCCATTCCTGGCTCAGGCCCGTGGGCGTGCGCTGGCGCAGTTGCGCTGGCGCGGGCGGCTCGCCTTTGCCCAGCAGCCAGGGTTTGAGCCAGACGAACATGACGAGGCCGAGCAACATGCCCACCCCCGCCGCGCCGAAGCCCCAGCTCCAGCCCCATAGTTCGCCGAGCAGGCCGCATATGATCGGCCCCAGCATCCCGCCCATGTTGATCCCCATGTAGAAGATCGAAAAAGCCGGATCGCGGCGGTGATCGTCGCGAGGATACAGTTCGCCGACCAGCACCGAGATATTGGCCTTCAGGAAGCCGGTGCCGACAATGATGCTGGCGAGCGCGAGGTAGAAGCCGTTCAGATAGAAAGGCTGCTGCCCCCCCGGCCCTTCGGTGATGGCGATCAGAAAATGGCCGATGGCGATAAAGACGCCGCCCGCCAGCACCGCCTTGCGCGGGCCAAGGAATCGGTCGGCCAGATAGCCGCCGATCACCGGCGTGATGTAAACCAGCGATGTATAGGCGCCATAGAGAAGATAGGCCTTCTCTTCACCAAAGAGAAAATGCTTGGTCAGATAGAAGATCAGTATGGCGCGCATCCCGTAATAGGAGAAACGCTCCCACATTTCCGCGAAGAAGAGCAGGAAAAGTCCACGCGGATGGCCAAGCCAGGTCTTGCCCGCTTGCACCGATACCAAGTCAGAGGTCGCCATGAAGGCCCCTTTTTATTTATCTTGTGCGTCGGGCCTCGAGGGCGCCGATCAGGATGGCAGCAACCTAGAGCGGAACGTCTGATCCTGTCAAAGCGTCGCCCTGCCCTTGCGTTCGCGGCGGTGCCGCGCCATCTGTCGCGACGATGTTCAACGATCGCTCCACTCCGCTCGCCCTGCTTCAGACCCGCCGCTCCGGCAAGCCCCGCGATCTGGTCGCGCCCGGCCCGGATGATGCGCAGTTGCGACAGATATTGGAGGTGGCGCTGCGGACCCCCGATCATGGCAAGCTGGCCCCCTGGCGCTTCGTGATCGTGCCGCAGGGCCGGCGGAGCGCGCTGGCCGAGTTGCTGGCGAAGGCCTACCGGGCCGAGAAGCCCGACGCCGGGCGGTTGGAGATAGAATCGATGCACCAATTCGCGCATCAGGCGCCGACATTGGTGGTCGCGCTGTCCACGCCCGTCGCGGGAAGCAAAATTCCCGTTTGGGAACAGGAATTATCGGTGGGGGCGGCGATCATGAACCTGCTTCACGCCACCCATGCGCTGGGGTTCGCAGGCGGTTGGCTGACCGGTTGGCCCAGCTATAATGACGATGTGCGCGCGGCCTTTGGCGGCGCGGGCGAGAAGATTGCCGGCTTCGTCTTCATCGGCACGCCGGGCAAGCAGCAGGATGAACGTCCCCGGCCAGATTATGACATGATCGTCTCCACATGGGACAGATAATTACGCAGACAATTGAGAGTGCGTAATCTTGTGACTTGACCCCTGCGGCTGTATTATGGCACTGATGCACCATGGCCGACGACTCAAAGCCCGTCTATCTCCGCCTTCGTGAGATCATCGCCGCTTCCATATTGGACGGGGAATTTTCCGATGGCGACCTGTTGCCGTCGGTGCGCGCTTTCGCGGCGGCGCAAGGGGCCAATCCGCTGACGGTGGCGAAGGCCTATCAGAGCTTTCAGGATGACGGGCTGGTCGTGGTGAAACGCGGGGTGGGCATGTTCGTCGCCGATGGCGCGACCCGGCGGCTGCGTGAGACCGAGCGCGCACGCTTCCTGGAAGCGGTCTGGCCCCCGGTCGCGGCGCAGATGCGGCGGCTGGGCCTGCGGATCGAAGATATGGATCTGGCGAAGGCCTGAAGCCGCCTGCCATTCTCTACACCGCTATAGCGCCGCGAGCGCATCCCGCGCTTCCTGGCGGCCGGTGAAACCCGGCGCGGCGGCCGCGCGGCCAAGCGCGATCCTTGCTTCCCCCTTGCGCCCCGCCGCCGCATAGGCCTGCCCCAGATGCATCTGAAGCGCGGGCGCAGCAGGCGCCAGCGCAACCGCCTTTTCCAGCAGATCGACCGTCGCCGGCCCCTTTTGCCCGGTGCGCAGCATCACCCAGCCCAGCATATCGGCGGTGATCGGATTGCCGGGCATCAGCCGATAGGCATGGGCGGCATAGGCGCGCGCCGCCGCGCCCTCGCCGCTTTCCAGCGCCGCACGGGCAAGGTCCGCCATCAGCACCGCGTCATTGTCGCCAATCTGCGCGCGCACCGCCCGCAGCATCCGTAGCGCGCCGCGCCAATCCTGCGCCTGAATGGCGAGTCCGGCGGCCAGCCGCTGCGCCTCCACATCATTGGGATTTTGGCGGAGGAAGAGCTGCGCCACCTGCGCGGCACGCGCGGGATTGCCGGCGCGCGTCCAGGCAGCAGCCAGCCGCAGCGCGGCGTCCCGATCGAAACGGATGTTGGCGGCGGCCTCATAAGCGCGCGCAGCCTCCTGCGGCCGG
>NZ_AYOY01000199.1 GCF_000508185.1 Sphingobium sp. C100
GGCCGTTGCTGCACAGTGCGCCTGCCCATGACGCGCGCGAAGTGCGGGCGGCGCGGCGCGCGGGGGCGGACCTGCTCTTCCTCTCGCCGCTCTGTCCGACCCGGTCCCATCCCGGCGCCCGCGCGCTCGGCCGGGTGCGCTTTGCAGCGCTGGCGCGGCAGGGGGACATGCCGGTCATGGCGCTCGGCGGCGTCCGCCCTGCGCATCGGCGCGGCCTGTCCGGTCTTGGCGCGCGGGGTTGGGGGGCGATCGACGGGCTGACGGATTCCTGACGGGGCGGGGCGGCCAAAAGACAGAATCTTGCACCCGAACGCGATTTCGCATTGCATTGCAGCAGGGCGTGGCGTTTGATCCGCTGATGCTCAAGGCCGCGCTCCATCATCTGACATCCTATCGCTACAACCACCCGATCCGTTTGGGGCCACAGGTGATCCGGCTGCGGCCCGCGCCGCACAGCCGGACCAAGGTGCCCAATTATGCGCTGAAGATCGAACCGGCGGGCCATTTCCTCAACTGGCAGCAGGATCCGCACGGCAACTGGCTCGCGCGGGTCGTCTTCCCCGATCCGGTCGATCATTTCTCGATCGAGGTCGATCTGCTCGCCGATCTCGACATCATCAACCCCTTTGACTTCTTCGTCGAACCTTATGCGGAGGATTATCCCTTCGCCTATGACGAGGCGCTCAGGACCGACCTCGCCGCCTATTTCGATATCGAGGATCAGGGGCCGCTGTTCGACGCGATGGTCGCCGAATATGACGGGCATCGGAACCGCACGGTCGACTTTCTGGTCGAAGTGAACCGGCGGCTGCAACAGCGCGTGGGCTATGTCATCCGCATGGAAACCGGCGTGCAGTCCCCGGAGGAAACGCTGGAGATCGGCACCGGATCGTGCCGCGATTCCGCCTGGCTGCTGGTGCAATTGCTGCGGCGGCTGGGCTTTGCCGCGCGCTTCGTGTCGGGCTATTCGATCCAGCTCGTCGCCGATGTGGAGCCGCTGGATGGCCCCAGGGGCGTGACCCAGGACGTGGTCGACCTGCACGCCTGGGCAGAGGCCTATGTGCCGGGCGCGGGCTGGGTGGCGCTGGACGCGACCAGCGGCATGTTCGCGGGCGAAGGGCATATTCCGCTCTGCGCCACGCCCCATTATCGCTCCGCCGCTCCGATCAGCGGCATGGCCGAACCGGCCGAGGTCGATTTCCATTTCGAGATGGACGTCAGCCGCATTGCCGAGGCGGTGCGCATCACCAAGCCCTTCACCGACGCCCGCTGGGACGCGCTGATGGCGCTGGGCGCGAAGGTCGACGGCGATCTCGACGCGCAGGATGTGCGCCTGACCATCGGCGGTGAACCGACCTTCGTGGCGGAGGATGGGGGCGAAGCCGGGGAGTGGAATGGCGACGCGGTCGGCCCGACCAAGGCTGGCTATGCTGATCGGCTGATCCGCAAATTGCGCGCCGAATTCGCGCCGGGCGGCCTGCTGCACCATGGCCAGGGCAAATGGTATCCGGGCGAAAGCCTGCCGCGCTGGGCCTATGCCGTCTATTGGCGCCAGGACGGCGTGCCGCTGTGGCGGGACGAGGGGCTGATCGCGACCGATGACGCGCCTGCGGGCGCGCGCAGCGTCACCGCCCAGGATGCCCAGGCCTTTCTCGCCGCGATGGCCGGCAATATGGGCTTTTCCGCCGACTATACCCATCCCGTCTATGAAGATCCGGCGGTCTGGGCGGTCAAGGAAGCCGACCTGCCGGTCAACGCCTCGCCCGATGATCCCAAGATCAGTGACCCCGAAGCGCGGGCGCGGATGGTCAAGACCTTCGAGCGCGGGCTGGACCAGCCGGTCGGCTATGTGCTGCCGGTCCAGCGCTGGCAGCAAAAGGTGGAGACGCCGCGCTGGCAGAGCGAAATCTGGCAGTTGCGGCGTGGCAAGCTGTTCGCGGTGCCCGGCGATTCGGCGCTCGGCTATCGCCTGCCGCTGGGATCGCTGCCCCATGTGCCCGAATCCGACTATCCCTATATCCACCCGCGCGACACCAGCGAGCCGCGCGGGCCGCTCGCCGATTATCGCGCGCAGGTGAGCGAGGCGGCCACGCGGGAGGAAGCGCAGCGGGTCCAGCGCGTGGGCGATGCCGAAGGCGGCGCCGCGCCGCAGGAACGGGTCGAGCAGGTGATGATCGAGGGCGCGGTGCGCACCGCCGTCACGGTCGAACCGCATGGCCATTATCTGTCGATATTCCTGCCCCCGGTGGAGGCGCTGGAAGATTATCTCGAACTGATCGCGCAGGTCGAGATAGTGGCCGAGGCGACTCGCATTCCGGTGCGGATAGAGGGCTATGCCCCGCCGTCCGACCCGCGGCTCCAGGTGATGAAGGCGACCCCCGACCCCGGCGTGATCGAGGTCAATGTCCAGCCCGCGGCCAGCTGGGACGAGACGGTGGCGATTACCGAGCGGCTCTATGCCGCCGCGCGCGAATGTCAGTTGACCGCCGACAAATTCATGGTCGATGGCCGCTCGATCGGCACCGGCGGCGGCAATCATATCGTCCTGGGCGGGCCGACCCTCAATGATTCGCCCTTCATCCGGCGGCCCGATCTGCTCAAGAGCTTCGTGCTCTACTGGCAGCGGCATCCCGCCCTTTCCTATCTCTTTTCCGGCCTGTTCATCGGCCCGACCAGCCAGGCGCCCCGCATCGACGAAGCCCGGCATGACGGGCTGTACGAACTGGAGATCGCGCTGGCGCAGGTGCCCGATCCGATTGCCGAGGGGGAGGATAAGCTGCCGCCGCCCTGGCTGGTCGACCGGCTGTTCCGCAACCTGCTGGTCGATGTGACCGGCAATACCCACCGCACCGAAATCTGCATCGACAAGATGTTCTCGCCCGACGGGCCGACCGGCCGCCTTGGCCTGCTGGAGTTTCGCGGGTTCGAAATGCCGCCCGAATCGCGCATGAGCCTGGCCCAGCAATTGCTGCTGCGCGCGCTCACCGCCTGGTTCTGGCGTCAGCCGCAGCAGGGCGGGTTCGTGCGTTGGGGCACGGCCCTGCACGACCGTTTCATGCTGCCCCATTTCGTCTGGGCCGATTTCCTGGAGGTGCTGGGTGATCTGCGCGGCGCGGGTTATGATTTCGACCCCAACTGGTTCGAGGCGCAGCGCCAGTTCCGCTTCCCGGCCCATGGCGCGGTCGATGCGGGCGGCGTCGGTCTGGAAATCACCCATGCGCTCGAACCCTGGAACGTGCTGGGCGAAACCGGCGCGATCGGCGGCACGGTGCGCTATGTCGACAGTTCGACCGAGCGGTTGCAGGTTCACGCCTCCGGGCTGGTCGCGGGCCGCCACGTCGTCGCGTGCAACGGGCGGCGCGTGCCGATGACGCCGACCGCCGTGCCGGGCGAGGCGGTGGGCGGCGTGCGGTACAAGGCGTGGGCGCCCTCCAACTGTCTGCATCCCCGATTGCCGGTCAATGCGCCGCTGACCTTCGACATATTCGACAGTTGGAGCGGGCGATCGCTGGGCGGCTGCGTCTATCATGTCGCGCATCCGGGCGGGCGCAACTACGACACGCTGCCGGTCAATGCCTATGAAGCGGAATCGCGGCGCAAGGCGCGGTTCCAGGATCATGGCCATACCCCCGGCCCGGTCGAAATGCCGCCCGCCGAAATGCCCGGCGAATTTCCGATGACGCTCGATTTGCGGTTCCGGCATCCGGTGGTGTGACCATGGCTGCGCCTCACCCTCGTCCGTCCCCACCGGCCATGCCGATCGGCCCCCGCCTCTCTCCCGTCGGGAGAGGGCGATTTCGGACGTGATGGGGTGGACAGCGACACCCGACTGGACTGGGCGGACGCTTATCTGGCCGCCGCGCCGACCGGCGACCTGTTCGCCGGTGCCGCGCCCGACATGGCGGGGCATTGGCGCGCGATGCTGGCGCGGCTTGCGACCCAGGCGACGGACGACCCGGCGACCCTGGCCGATCATGTCGCCCGGCAGGCGGCGGACCTGGGCCTCGCCTTTCGCCTGACCGGCGATGAACAGGAACGGGCCTGGCCGCTGGGGCCGGTGCCGTTGCTGATCGGGGCGGCCGAATGGAGCCATATCGAACGCGGCCTGACCCAGCGTGCGCAATTGCTGGAGCGGGTGGTCGCCGACATCTACTCCACCCAGTCGCTGGTGCGCGAAGGCAAGCTGCCCGCCAGCGTCGTCACCGGCAGCCCCCATTATTGGCGGGTGATGACCGACACGCCGCCACCCAACAGCCATTTCCTGCATTTCTACGCCGCCGACATCGGCCGCGGCCCCAATGGCGAATGGCGGGTGTTGTCCGATCGGGTGAGGACGCCCGTGGGCGTGGGCTATGCGCTGGAAAACCGGCTGGCGCTCTCGCGCGCCACCGGCGACTTGCTGAGCGCGATGAATACGCGCCGCCTGGCGCCCTTCTTCGCGGAGCTGCGCCGGGGGCTGGCCGCCGACTGTGCGCGATCGGACCCGCGCATCGGCCTGCTGACGCCGGGACGGTTCAACCAGAGCTATGCCGAACAGGCGCATCTCGCCCGCTATCTGGGCCTGTTGCTGGTCGAGGGAGATGATCTGATCGTATCGGACGGACGGCTGTTCGTGCGGACGATCCAGGGGCTGAAGCGCGTCGATGGCCTGTGGCGCTGGATGGACAGCCGCTTCCTCGACCCGCTGGCGTTCGACGGCGGCTCGCGCATCGGCGTGGCGGACCTGTATGACGCCTGCGCGCGGGGCGGGCTGATGGTCAGCAACTGGCCGGGCGCGGGCGTGATCGAATCGCGCGCCTTTGGCGCCTTCCTGCCGCAACTGGCCAGGGCGATGCTGGGGTCGGACCTGATCCTGCCCAATATCGCCACCTGGTGGTGCGGCCAGCCGCGCGAGCGCGACCATGTGCGTGCGCGCCTCGACCAGCTGGTGGTCGGGTCCGCCTTCGACCAGCCGGTCGCCGGCTTGCCGGATGCGCAGTTCCTGCCCGGCGCATCGCTTGATGGGGTACAGCGCACGGCGCTGCTCGACGCGATGGCGCGGCGTCCGATGGACTATGTGGGGCAGGAAATCGTCAAATTATCCACCACGCCTGCGGTGATCGACGGGCGGCTCGCGCCCTTGCCCTTCACCCTGCGGGTCTTCGTCGCGCGTGACGGTTCGGGCCAGTGGCGGGCGATGCCGGGCGCCTTTGCGCGGCTGGCCGGTCATGGCGACATTCGCGCCGCGCTGATGGGACGGGGCGACATGTCGGCGGACATGTGCGTGATCGACGGCAAGCCGGTGCCGCCCGACAGCCTGCTGGGCGGCCGCGCGCCCGCCATCAGGCGCATCGGGGGCATGTTGCCGGCCAAGGCGGCGGACAATCTCTTCTGGCTGGGTCGCTATATCGAACGGGCGGAAATGACGCTGCGACTGATCCGCGCCATCGCCGGCGGGTCGATCGAGGCCGACCTTGGCCCCTCGCTCGCTAGTCCCACCATGACGCGGCTGGTCGCGCTGCTGGCGCAATGGGGCGCCGTGCCGGGCAGCGGCGCGGCGGTCGGTCCGCTGTGCGCCACCGCGCTGGGCGATAGCCGCCAGCCCGGCAGCGTGCGCGCGCTGATGGGCGTGGTCGCCAATATCGGCGAGGGATTGCGCGATCGGCTGGCGAGCGATTTCTGGCGGCTGGTGCGCCTGCCCTTCCCCCGGTTCGACGGCGCGGTGACGGAGACTCTGCTGGAAGCGTCATCGCGCATGATCGACCGGATTTCCGCGCTGGCCGGACTGGCGGCCGAAAATATGGGGCGCGGCGACGGCTGGCGCTTCCACGACATGGGCCGGAGGATGGAGCGGGCGATCAATGGCTGTCGCCTCATCAGCCTGTTCGGCGGCGATCAGGCGTCGGACGATGACCTGACCGTGCTGCTCGACCTGATGGACAGTCAGATCAGCTATCGCACCCGCTATCTGACCGGCCCGGCCTTGCCGCCGGTGCGCGACCTGCTGGCGCTGGAGCCGTTCAATCCGCGCGCCATCGCCTGGCAGGCCGCGCGCCTTGCCGAGCATATCGCCGTCCTGCCGACGCTGCGCGCGGATGGAATGCCGGAGGAACCGCGCCGACACGCCGACGCGCTGGTCGCGCGGCTCGCGCCGCTGACCGGCGACATGTTGACCATGGCCGACATCGCCGACGCCGAAAGCCGGTTGCTCGGTCTCTCCGACGCCATCGGCCAGCGTTATTTCCTTCAGGTCCACAAGACCGAAAGCGCGGACATTCTCGCATGATCTATCATGTCCGCCACCGGACCATCCTCCATTATGCGACGCCGGTGCGGCTGGCCCGCTTCAACCTGCGGCTGAAGCCCGCGCCCTGGCCGGGGCAGTGGACGTCCGACTTCGCGCTGGATGTCGATCCGACGCCCACCATCGTGGAATCGCGTCCGGGCGGCTGGCCGGTCAATGTCGCCCGGCTGGTGATCGAAAGCCCGATCCGCCGGCTGACGATCGAAAGCCGCTTTCGCGCCGGGGTGCAGGGCGGCACGATCGCCCCGCAGGCCGACGATCCGGCGATCGGCGCGGTGGCGCGGGCGGCGCTGCTCGACCGGGACGTGGGGCCGGCCGCCCCGGCCCAATATCTCTACGCCTCCGCCCGCACGCCGATGCTGGCGCCGATCGGCCAATGGGTGGGGCAGGGGCTGGACCCCGACCGGCCGATCGTTGCCGCCGCGCTGGCACTGGCGCTGCGCATCCGCGCCGAATTCGCCTATCAGCCCGGCGTCACCGACGCGGAAACCCCGGTCGCCGACGCCTTCGCCGCGCGCCACGGCGTGTGCCAGGATTTCGCCCATATGATGGTCGTCGCGCTGCGGCTCGCGGGCCTGCCCGCCGCTTATGTCAGCGGCTATCTGCGCACCCTGCCGCCGCCGGGGATGCCCCGGCTGGTCGGCGCGGACGCCATGCACGCCTGGGTGATGCTGTGGTGCGGGCCGACGCGCGGCTGGATCGGCTTTGATCCCACCAATGGCTGCATCACCGGCGACGGGCATGTGTTCGTCGCCATGGGCCGCGACTATGCCGATGTCGCGCCGATGGATGGCTTGTTCGTCGGCGGCGCGGGCCAGAGCCTGTCGGTAATGGTCGACGTTGCCCCCGAAGAGGAACCGGCGCTCAGTTGACCCGCGCGAACAGCAGCGGCATCCCCGTGCGCGGGCGGATGGTGAGGCGGCTGATCGGTTCGGGCTTGAAGCCGGGCGGCACGCTCAGCGTGAAGCGGCGCACTACCGACGCGATCACGGTCATCACCTCCTGCTGCGCGAACCCCGCGCCGACGCATACGCGCGGACCCCGGCCAAAGGGGAACCACGCCTGTTTCGCCATTTCCGCATTGGCCGGATCATCGAACCGGTCGGGGTCGAAGGCGTGGGGACAGGCCCAATTATCCTTGTTGCGCTGGGTCAGCCAGGGCGCGACCACCAGCATCGCGCCGGGCTCCAGATGCTTGTCGCGCATGTCCATCGGGCAAGTAACCTCGCGCGGCAGGAAGGAGACCGGCGGATAGAGGCGCAATGTCTCGCGAAAGATATTGCGCACCTGGCCCATTTCCTTGAGCATCGCGCCGGTCAGCGGTTCGTTGCCCGCCAAGCCCGCGACTTCGGCGCGGACCCGGTCCTGGATATGGGGGCATTCGGCCAGCATATAGAGCGCCCAGCTCATGGTGCTGGCCGATGTTTCATGCCCGGCCAGGAAGATGGTGGATACCTGCTCCATCACCTGGTTGCAGGTGAAGGGCGCGCCGGTGTCGGGATGCTTCGCCTCGATCAGCGACTGGAGGATGTCGCGCGGCCCCGCTTCGCCCCGCGCATGATAATCCTCGTATCGCGCCTCGACGATCGGCCGGAACACGTCGTGGATGGCGCGGGCCGGGCCTTTCGACCGCCGCTCGAACCAGCCGGCCGGCACGCCGTAGAGGCGCAGCATCGAAGCGGAATGCGCCAGCCGCTGAAACCGGCCAAAGGCGGTGTGGATGATGTTGGAGCGCGCCGCGTCGAGCGTCTGGGAAAAAAGCGTGCGAAAGATGATGTCGGCCGCGACATGGGTCATCATCGGGTCGATATCCACGGGCTTGCCCGCATCGGCCGCATCGATCCGGGCGAGCAGGTCGTCGGCCGCCGCCACCATCAGCGGCATGGAGCGGTGCAGCGCGGTGTGGGCGAAAGCGGGGTTCACCATCGCGCGCTGGCTTTCCCAGTCCGCGCCATTGGCCGAAAAGACCGAATTGCCGATCAGCGGATCGAGGTTGCGGACCAGTTCGCTATGCTTGGGAAAGGCGGTGCCGCCGCGCAGGATCTTGTCCACCAGCGGCAATTCATTGGCGATATACATGGTGCGGCCGGGCAGGCGGATCTCGCCCATCTTCATCGTATAGCTTTTGTCGAAAAGCACATGGATCCAGCTGTGCCAGCCCGACAGGAATCGTTTGAAAAGGCCGCGCTTGCTCCTGGGCGGGCGGGGATAGGGCGGGGTGAAGATCGGGTCGGTCACGGGATCATCCTGAAGGCGGCGATGGCTTCGTCCACGGTGCGGCGTCCGGCGGTCAGGCTGATCAGATCCATCGGCGACAGCCGGTCGCCCACGCGCAGATAGTCGAAATGCGCCTCATATTTGTTCGACCATCCGCCATGATAATTTTCCGGCTCATAAAAGAGATGGAAGCGCGGCGATAGCATCTCGACCCGGGCGGCATGGTGATCGGCGACAAGGCGGAACGGATTGACGTTATAATAGGCCGCGCCGTCGGGCGGCGAGCTGATGTCGACATAGCGGAAATGCTGGTCGGACAGCGCGCGCAGGTCATCCTGATACCAGGCGGCGTCGCGCCGCAGGCCGATGACCGGCACCACCTGCCCCAGCCCCAGCATCGTGAAATGACCGGGCAACGCGCCGCCGCGCAGCGCGAGCAGGCGGCGCATCAGCCGCATCCCCAGGATCGTGCCGGCGCTGTGCGTGACCAGTTGCACCTCGTCCCAGTCGCCGTCCAGTTCCTGCGCGATGCGGGCGGCGAACTGGTCCAGCCTTGCGTCCAGGTCGGGGCCGGGGCCATCGGCGGCCAGCGCATGATGATAGGTCATGAAGCGCAGCAGCCAGGGCACGACCAGCTTTGCAAGGATGCGGCCCGACAACAGCGCGCTCAGCGCCACGCCGGCCAGCGCCGCCGCCCAGAACGGGATCAGCAGCGCGAGCAGCAGCGCAGGCGCCAGCGCCAGCAGCAGCGGTATCAGCACCGCCAGCACGGGCGGATAGAGGATGGTGATGACCGGCCCCTTGCGCAAACGGCGCATCCGGCCGAAATCCATGTGCCGGACATGGCCGGCATAGGCGCGCGCCGCGCGCAGGGCGAGGCTCAGCGGATTACGAATCCACACCTTGCCGACCAGATCCTCCCAGCGCAGATATTCATAGTCGGTTTCCACCCCCGCCTGCGGGTTCGCCACCGTCCACGCCGCCGACACCGACGCGCCCGCCGGTCCTGCGCGCCGCGCGCTGACATCGACGGCTTGTCCGGTCAACACGCCATGACGCGCCGCCTGCTCGCGATAGAGCTGATGGTAGAAACGGACGCCGCGCGGATCGAAACCGCCGAGGTAGAAGACTTTGCGCTTGAACTTTTCCAACACCGCCGCCCTAATCGGGGCATGAGCACGCCCGAACGCGACTACTGCTATTTCATCGACCACCGGAAATACAACCGCAATGTCGGTTGCCGGAAGCATGACAATATGTACGGCATCAACGGCGGGGGCGGCGAACGCGACCGCTGGCGCGCCGACATGGCCTTTTACCGCCATATGAAGGCCAATGGCGATCCGATGGCGCTGCCCTCGCTGCTCGCCTGTCTGGCCTTCGGCTGGTTTTGCTGGAATTATCATCCCGGCAAGGGGCTGTGGCGCGGGCAATTGTTGCGGCGCTTCGCAAAAGCGCCCAAATGAGCGACATGACAGACGCAAAGCATGTGACGGTCGGGCCGGTGACGATCGGCAACGACCTGCCCTTCGTCCTGATTTCCGGCCCCTGCCAGATCGAAAGCCGCGACCATGCGCTGTTCATGGCCGACGCGCTGGCGCAGGCGGCGGGCAAAGCGGGCGTGCCCTTCATCTTCAAGAGCAGCTTCGACAAGGCGAACCGGACCTCGGTATCGGGCCGGCGCGGCGTCGGCATCGACGCTGGGTTGGCGATCCTTGCCGACGTGAAGGCGGCGCTGGGTTGCCCGGTCCTCACCGACATTCATGGCCCCGAACAGGTGATGGCCGCGGCGCAGGCGGTGGACATCCTCCAGATCCCGGCCTTTCTGTGCCGCCAGACCGACCTGCTGCTGGCCGCCGGCCGCATCGGCGCGGTCGTCAACGTCAAGAAGGGCCAGTTTCTCGCCCCCTGGGACATGGCGGCGGTGGCGCAGAAGGTCGCGTCCACCGGCAATGAGCGGATATTGCTGACCGAACGCGGAGCGAGCTTCGGCTATAATACATTGGTCAGCGACATGCGCGCGCTGCCGGTCATGGCGCAGACCGGTTATCCGGTGGTGTTCGACGCCACCCATTCGGTGCAGCAGCCCGGCGGCCTTGGCTCCGCATCGGGCGGCCAGCGCGAATATGCGCCGCTGCTGGCGCGCAGCGCGGTCGCGGCGGGCGTCGCGGCAATCTTTGCCGAAGCCCATGACGATCCCGACAACGCACCGTCCGATGGCCCGGTCATGTTGCCGCTCGACTGGGTCGGCCCCATGCTGGAGAAACTCAAGGCGATCGACGCGGTCATCAAAAGCTGATCGTCCGACATATAGTTAGTTAGCCAACTAATTATATGTCGGATGTCGCACAGGTGTCGCTTTCGGTGTCGCGATAGGCGTGCGCATCAGGGCCGCGTCTGCCCCGTGCCGCGCACGATCCATTTATAGGTGGTCAGCCCTTCCAGTGCGACCGGCCCGCGCGCATGGAGCCGCCCGGTCGAAATGCCGATTTCCGCGCCCAGCCCGAATTCGCCGCCATCGGCGAACTGGGTGGAGGCGTTCCACATCACGATCGCGCTGTCCACGGCGTTCAGGAAATGCTCGGCCACCGTCTCGTCCTGCGTGATGATCGCGTCGGTATGGTGGCTGGCATGGGCGGCGATATGGCCGATCGCATCCTCGACGCCATCGACCATCCTCACCGACACGATGGCGTCGAGATATTCGGTGTCCCAATCCGCGTCCGCCGCCGCTTTCACCCGGCCGTCCATCGCCTGCACCGCCGCATCGCCGCGCACCTCGCATTGCGCGTCGAGCAATGCCCGCACCAGCGCGGGCGCCTGGCCGAATGCGCGGTCGATCAGCACCGTCTCGGTCGATCCGCAAATGCCGGTGCGGCGCATCTTGGCGTTGACCACCAGCGCCTGCGCCATGGCCGGATCGGCCGCGCCGTCGACATAGCTGTGGTTGATGCCGTCCAGATGGGCGAGCACCGGAACGCGCGCTTCGTCCTGCACCCGCGCGACCAGGCTCTTGCCGCCGCGCGGTACGATCAGGTCGATGAACTCGGCCGCCCGCAGCAGCGCGCCCACCGCCGCGCGGTCGGTGGTGGGGACCAGTTGCACCGCATCGGCGGGCAGGCCGGCGGCGACGATCCCCTCCACCATGGCGGCGTGGATGGCGCGGTTGCTTTCCTTCGCCTCGCTGCCGCCGCGCAGGATGACGGCATTGCCCGCGCGCAGGCACAGGGCGGCGGCGTCGGCGGTCACATTGGGGCGGCTTTCATAGATGATGCCGATCACCCCCAGCGGCACGCGCACGCGCGACAATTCCAGCCCGTTGGGGCGGACATGACGGTCGATCACGCTGCCCAGCGGATTGTCGAGGCCGGCGACCTGCTCCACGCCGGCGGCGGCCCCGGCGACCCGGCCCTCGTCCAGCTTCAGCCGGTCCAGCATCGCGGGCGACAGGCCGGCGGCGCGCGCATTGTCCATGTCGCGGGCGTTGGCGGCGATGATCGCCGGCGCCTGGTCCCGCAGCGCCTGCGCGGCGCGGCGCAGCGCGTCGGCCTTTTGCGCGTCGCTCGCCTGCGCGACGATCGCGGCGGCGCGGCGGGCCCGCGCGCCCATCGTCGCGATCAGCATTTCGGGGGTCTGGGTCAGGTCGTTCATCCGGGGTCTCGCCATCGATCGGGCGGCGACTTAGCATGAAAGCGGGGGCGATCAGCATTTCGGGGGTCTGGGTCAGGTCGTTCATCCGGGGTCTCGCCATCGATCGGGCGGCGACTTAGCATGAAAGCGGGGGAAGCCAAAGGCCCGAGCCAAGGCCGGCGGCCGAACCATGGGTCGCATATGATCCGGCCGCCGGCAGACAGCGATGCTGTCTCCCTCGAATCGCTACTCCAATGGCTCAGGGGCCGCATACCCCATGGGGGGTAAAGGCAAAGATTCGGCTTCAAGCCATGGCAGGGAGCGTGCGCGACTCAATGGCTCAGCAGGCCCACCAGGCGCACCAGTTGCGATTCCCGGCCGCAACCGGTCTTGTCATAGATGCTGCGCAACTGCACCTTGAGCGTTTCGATCGTCACGCCGCGCGCGGCGGCGATCTCCTTTCGGCTTTGTCCCCCGGCCAGCCGGACGGCGATGTCGGCTTCCGCCGGGGTCAGGCGAAAGGCGCGGACCAGCATCTGCGCGTGACGATCGGTCGGCGTTCCCATGCGGGCGATGATGATGCCGCGCGGCGCGAAAGGCAGCGCCCAGGCGCGCGCGGGCAGCGGATAACATTCCAGCAGGACGGCGACGCCGCCGTCCCGGTCGGCCAGCACCACCGGGTCCGCCGCGCGGCCCGGCGGGTCGACCACCATCCGCACCGCCCGCGTCAGGGCGCGGCTTTCATCGGCCCGCTCACAGGCCAGCCAGCCGTCATTCAGGCGAAACCGGCCGGTCGACAGCAGCGCCTCCGCCGCCGGGGTCATGCCGCCGATCCGGCCGGTCGCGTCCACCAGCCAGCAGGCGCGATCCATCGCCTCGAACGTGCCGGCCAGCAGCGCGAAACCCTGTTGCTCGATCGCCTGCTGCAGGCGCACGGCGGCGCGGGCATGGCCGGCGATCTGCGCGAACTGGTCGCGCTGCTCCTGGGTGGTGCGGCCATCCTTGCTGTCGCGCAGCAGGGCGAGGCCGATCATCCCGTTCCGGCCGGCCATCAGGCGGGTCTGGCACCCGTCGAAAATGTCGAAATCGGCGCACAGGTCGAGATAGTCGTCAGCGCGCAGGCTTTGCCGGGCGATGTCATAATGGGCTTCGTGGACGATGTCCGGGCGGTCTGGAAGGCGATCGGCGGCGACGCGGAAATTGAGGTCGGGCGCGCCCAGGTCCATCACGGCGGTTTTCGCCACGATGCTGTCGTCGATCTCGCTGATCCAGTTGAATGCGGCGGCGCCGGGGCCGAACCCGATCAACTGGCCATGACGCGAACCGGTCGCTTCCGCCATCATCCTGATCGCATCGCCCCAACGATGCGGTTCCAGCGCGGCGGCGAGAAATCTGTCCGCCCACTGCGCGCCTGTCGTGGCGGTCGATGCCATCCTGTTACCCCAATTCCCCTCCTTTTCGTCACCCAAGCGCCGGATGAAGTCAATTGAGAAGCGGGTTCAGATGGTTAATGCGTCTGCAGAGTTGATCTGGATCGGCGGTTTTCAGGCGGCCTTGGCCAGCGCCTCGTCCCTCACCGCGCAGATCATGCGGCAGGGCGGAATGTTGCGCCATTCGAGTCGGTCGTTGACCGTCCCGAACAACGGCGCGAGCAAACGCAGCACATAGCGCGAATATTGATAGATCAGGAACTGCCCGCCCGGCCGCAGCGCCGCGCGCGTCTCGGCGCAGATCGCCGCGCCCACGCCGTCCGGCAGGGTCGAGAAGGGAATGCCCGAAAGGATATAATCGGCCTGGTGATGCCCCGCCTCCCGGATGAAGCGGCGCACGTCGGCGGCTGAACCATGGACGACCCGCAGCCGCGGATCATCCACCCGCGCCTCCAGCCAGGCGACGAAGTCGAGATTGAGGTCGATCGCCAGCAGCGTCGCGTCCGGGTGCATCCGTTCCAGGATGGAGCGGGTGAAGGTGCCCACCCCCGGACCATATTCGACGAACAGCCGGGTGCGCTTCCAGTCGACCTGGTCGAGCATCGCATCGACCAGCGCCTGCGATGACGGGATGACCGAACCGATCATGCCGGGATGCTTCACGAACTGGCGGAAGAAGATGCTCCACTGGCTGAGGAAGGAGCCACCCTTGGTACGCCGCGAACCGCTATTCTTCTTGTCCTTGAAAGGAAGGGACGCCATCAATAACCGCCTGTCTGTCTCATCGTTTGGGCGTCGCAAAATTGGAGTCCGCTGGCAAGCGGCTTTGCGGGCCATGAGGCGGGAAACGCGCGGACGACGGATGGGTTCAATCCGCCGTCCACGGCCGGGTCAGCGTTCGCGCGGGCGCAACATGCCGGGCGACACGAAACCGATCGGGTCGATCTGCATGGCGCTTTGCTTCAACGTCGCCTGCATCTGTTCATATTCCCGCTCCATTTCCGGGGTTACGGACGCGCGGGTTTCCTCCAGCGCCGCTTCGAAATGGGCCATGGTGACCGCCTTGACGTTCAGCGATTCGCGCAGCGCGATCAGGCCCGCCCGGCGCGAAAGATCCTCCAGGTCCGCGCCGGAAAAGCGCTCGGTCCGCGCCGCCAGCTTGTCCAGATCGACGTCATCGCCCAGCGGCATCTTCCCGGTGTGGATGGCCAGGATGCGGCGGCGCCCCGCTTCTTCGGGCACCGGCACATAGATCAGCTCGTCGAAGCGGCCGGGCCGCAGCAACGCCGGATCGACCAGGTTCGGCCGGTTGGTGGCGCCGATCACGACGACCGATTGCAGCTCCTCCAGCCCGTCCATTTCGGCAAGGATGGTGTTGACCACCCGCTCCGTCACCGCCGGCTCGCCCAGTCCGCCGCCGCGCGCGGGGACCAGGCTGTCCAGTTCGTCGATGAAGATGACGGTCGGGGCCACCTGCCGCGCACGGGCGAACAGGCGGGCGATCTGCTGCTCGCTCTCGCCATACCATTTGGACAGGAGGTCGCTCGACTTGGTGGCGATGAAATTGGCCTCCGCCTCGCGCGCCACCGCCTTGGCCAGCAGCGTCTTGCCTGTGCCCGGCGGTCCGTAGAGCAGGAAGCCCTTGGCCGGGCGGATACCGATGCGGCGAAAGGCGTCGGGGTCTTTCAGCGGCAGCTCGACGCCTTCCTTCAGGCGCATCTGGGCGTCGTCCAGCCCGCCGATATCGGACCAGCCGATATTGGGCGCCTGCACCATCACCTCGCGCATGGCCGAGGGCTGGACACGCTTGATCGCGGACATGAAATCCTCGCGCGTGACCGACAATTCCTCCAGCACGTCGGGCGGGATCGTCCCTTCCTCCAGATTGAGCCGGGGCATGAAGCGGCGCACCGTCTCGATCGCCGCCTCCCGCGTCAGCGCGGCGATGTCAGCGCCGACGAAACCATAGGTCATGCGGGCAAGTTCGCCCAGTTCGACCCGGTCGCCCAGCGGCATCCCGCGCGTGTGGATGCCCAATATCTCGCGCCGGCCGCGTTCGTCGGGAACGCCGACGACGATCTCGCGGTCGAAACGGCCGGGCCGTCGCAGCGCCTCGTCGATCGCTTCCGGCCGGTTGGTCGCGGCGATGACGACCAGGTTGGTGCGCGGCTCCAGCCCGTCCATCAGCGTCAGCAACTGGGCGACGAGGCGCTTTTCGGTCTCGCCGGTCACATTGCCGCGCTTGGGCGCGATCGAATCGATTTCGTCGATGAACAGGATGGACGGCGAAGCCTTGGCCGCTTCCTCGAAAATCTCGCGCAGCTTCTTTTCCGACTCGCCATAGGCTGAACCCATGATCTCGGGGCCGTTGATCAGGAAGAATTCGGCCTGCGATTCATTGGCGACGGCGCGGGCGAGCCGGGTCTTGCCGGTGCCCGGCGGGCCATGGAGCAGCACGCCCTTTGGCGGGTCCACGCCCAGCCGCTCGAACAATTCGGGATAGCGCAGCGGCAGTTCGACCATCTCGCGCAGCTGGTCGATCGTTTCGGCCATGCCGCCGACATCGTCATAGGTGACGTCGGCGCGCCGGGATTCGCGCGGTTCCTCATATTCGGCGCGCAATTCCACTTCGGTCTCGGCGTCGATATGGACGATGCCCTTGGGCGTGGTGGACACGACGACCAGGCGGATTTCCTGCAAGGCATAGGCCGGCGCGGCCAGCATCTGGCGCAATTGGGGCGGCATGTCGGCGGGCGGCACCTGCTGTTGCCCGGCGGTCGCGACGATGTCGCCGGCGGCAAGCGGCCGCTGGAAGAAAACACGTTTCAGCGCTTCGGGATTGCCCTGCAACCGCAGGTTATTTTGTGCGGGTGCGAACACGACCCGCTGGGCCGGGCGGGATTCGACCTTGCTGATCTGGACGAAGTCGCCCGACCCCACGCCGGCATTGGCGCGCTGAAGCCCGTCGAGGCGCAGCACGTCGAGCCCTTCATCCTCCTTATAGGGGCGCACCACCCGCGCGGGCGTGTTGCGCTTGCCGACGATCTCGATGATGTCGCCCTCGCTCAGGAGCAGCTCCGCCATGACTGTGAGAGGCAGGCGCGCAAGGCCGCGCCCCGCATCTTCCGGTCGCGCATTGGCCACCTGAATTTTCCGTCCGCTTCCTTCCTGATCGGCCACCTGGCTGCTCCGTCCTTCTCGTTCCGTAACGAGATAGGGAACGCAAAGGTCGATGGAAAGACCCTGTCGCGACGATGAGCGGCGACAAAAAAAGGGCCGGCCAAATGGCCAGCCCGGAAAGTTTTAGGAGAGGATGCCTGAAAGGCGCTTTCTATGTGCGCTGCGGTGTGAGATATTGCAAGTGCGAAATAACGGTGGGAGTTGCAGAATTTGCATCTTGCCATTTTTCGCTTTTTCCTGCTCATTATGCAGAGGATGCTTGGAACCGGGATGCGCGCCGTTCGATAAACAGAATTGACGCGGCGCAGCGGATCGGCTTCGGACTAGTGACAAGATTATGCGCAGATTGCCGCCCCTTACGGCCCTGGAGGCCTTTGTTCAGGTTGCCCGCCTTGGCTCGGTCAAGGCGGCTGCGGAGGAGCTTGCCCTCTCGACGCCTGCGCTCAGCCGCCGCGTCCAGGCGCTGGAACGCTTCATCGGCCGGCCCTTGTTCGATCGCAAGCATCAGGCGCTGGAGATCAACAGCGATGGCCAGCGCCTGCTCGACGACATCGCGCCGGCGCTGGATTCGCTCAGCCAGGCGCTGGAGAATATCCAGAGCGGAGGCAACCAGCTGCGGCTGCGGCTGGCGGTGATGCCGCTATTCGCCACGCAGCGTCTCTTTCCTCATCTCGGCCGGCTGCGTCAGCAGCATCCCCAGCTGCATATCGACATCGAAACCACGCCCCATGCGGTGGCCCGGCTTGGCGAAGGGCTGGATGCGGCGATCGTTTTGGCCAAGGACATCGACCCCGCGCTCTATGCCCATCAGCTTGACCATGAACAGGTTTACCTGATCGGCCGGCGGCAATTGCTCGACGGGCCGCACGCGCTCAATTCGCCCGAGGAACTGGCGCAGCAGACGATATTGCTCCACCGCGACATGGCCTTGTCGTTCGACGCCTGGAAGGACGCGGCGGGCCTGCCCGATCTTCAGCCGCTGGCGATCGACAATTACGACTCGGGCCAGCTCATGCTCGAAGCGGCGGCGCAGGGACTGGGCGTGGCGGTGATGCACGCCAGCCATTATGAACAGGCGGGCGACCCGCGGCTGGTGCGGCTGTTCCCGATCCATGTCGACAGTCCCTATCGCTATTTCTTCGTCTGCCGTCCTCGCGCGCTCCAGACCCGGTCGGTCCGCATCTTCCGCGACTGGCTGGTGGGCGCCGACATCTGATTGCGGGCGGTCGCGATTCTTTGCGCACACGCCCTTAACCTTGATATTGCGCTGCCGTTATGAAGGGCATGACCGGGGCACATTCTTCATCCGCGAACCCGCAGCATGGGTTGACCGATCGTCTGGCGCGCTGGGCCAAGGGCCTGTCGGGCAAAGGCGATGATCCCCATGCGGAGGAGGCGCATCGGCCGCGGGCTGGCGCTGCCTCCAACCGGGAAATCAACCGCCGGCGACAGCTTTACACCGACATCGGCGACTTTCTGTTCGCCCATGACCTGGACCTGACGCCGATCAATTTCAGCGTCGCGCTCGATTATCTGACCGGCGCGAACATCGGCGTGGAAAAGGCGATCCGCGCGGTCATGATGGAACGCGGCAGGATCACCAACGGGTGGATGGAATCGCTGGCGGCCGACCAGCGCGCGGATGAGGTGACGCCTGAATCGCTTGCGTCGATGCTGGACAAGGTCGAAGAAAATCTGGACCAGTTCACCGGCCTGATGCATGAATCGCGCAATTCGGCCAAGGATTATGGCGCCGCCTTGCAGGAACAGGCAAAGGATCTGGCCGGCGGCGGCGACAGCGAACCGGTGCTGGCGCGGCTGGTCGGGCTGACGCGATCGATGGTGGAAAAGACCCGCCAGGTCGAAACCCAGTTGCGCGAAAATCAGAAGCAGACCCAGGCGCTCAAATCCAGCCTGGAAAGCGCGCGCCGCGCGGCCGAACATGACCATCTGACCGGCCTGCCCAATCGCCGCGCCTTCGAAACCGTGCTGCGCGACGAACTGGCATTGGCCCAGGCGGAGCAGGAATCGCTGTCGGTCGCCTTTTGCGACATCGATCATTTCAAGGTCATCAACGACACCCATGGCCATGACACGGGCGATCGGGTGCTGAAATTCATTGCCGGGCTGCTGGCGAAAGTGTCCGACGACCGTTGCCATGTGGCGCGGCATGGCGGCGAGGAGTTCGTCATGCTGTTTCGCGGCAAGACCGCCGCCGAAACCTGCGAGGCGGTCGATGGCGTGCGCGAGGATCTGGCCAGCCGCAGCCTCGTCAACCGCACCAATGGCGAGCGGATGGACCGGGTGAGCTTTTCCGCCGGCGTCGCCAATGTGCTGGCCTATGAAGACCCCCGCGCGGCGCTCAAGGCGGCCGACCGGGCGCTCTATCTGGCCAAGGAACATGGGCGCAACCGCGTCTACCTGGCGGCGGAAACCGACTAAGGGCTTCTTCGGGCTGTCGACGCCCGCTGTTTGACGGCACCTGTTTGGCGCCCCCCTGTTTGACGAATGCGCAACATTCTTCGACCAACGACATTGCCGCGCGGCCGCATCGCTTGACCGATGCGACGAAACGGTCGATCCCGCGTTCATCCGGCGCGAGATATCGTCTCATCGCGCCCTCAAGACGTGTCGGAGTCTGAAACCCCATGACCTTTGCCAAAATCCTGCCGCTGCTGATCGCAGCCGCCCCGCTCGCCCTTGCGACCCCTGCCCTGGCGCAGGCCGCCGCGCCCGCCGGTCCGGCCGCGGGCATCACCACCCAATTGCCGCGCGGCGCGGTGCCCAGCCATTATGCGATCGAGGTGACGCCCGACGCGGCGAACCTCACATTCACCGGCAAGGTGACGATCGACGTGACCGTGAGCGAGGCGCTGCCCGCGCTGGTGCTCAACGCGGCCGACCTGACCATCGGCGCGGTCACGCTGACGCCGGGCGCCGGGGCAAAGGGCGGCAAGGCGATGAAGGGCACGGCCAAGGTGGATGCCGATGCCCAGACCGTCACGCTCGATTTCGGCAAGCCGCTCAGCCCCGGCCGCTACCAGCTCGCCATCGCCTATGCCGGCGTCATCAATACGCAGGCGAATGGCCTGTTCGCGCTCGACTATACCGACAATGCCGGTGCGGCGAAGCGCGCCCTCTTCACCCAGTTCGAAGCGCCCGACGCGCGCCGTTTCGTGCCGAGCTGGGACGAGCCGAGCTACAAGGCGACATTTGATTTGAGCGCCGTCATTCCCACGGGCCTGATGGCGGTCGGCAACATGCCGGTCAAATCGACGGCGGACATGGGCGGCGGCAAGACCCGCGTGACGTTCGGCACCTCGCCCAAAATGTCCTCCTACCTGCTGTTCTTTGGCCTGGGCGAACTCGATCGCGCGACCAAGATGGCGGGCAATACCGAAGTCGGCGTCATCACCGGCAAGGGCAATACCGGCAAGGCGCAGCTGGCGCTCGATGCGTCGGCGGCGATCCTGCCCTGGTATAACGACTATTTCGGCACCCCCTTCCCGCTCCCCAAGCTCGACAATGTCGCCGGGCCGGGCCAGAGCCAGTTTTTCAGCGCGATGGAAAATTGGGGCGCGATCTTCACCTTCGAACGCGCGCTGCTGGTCGACCCGCGCTTCACGTCGGAAGCGACCAAGCGCCGCATCTACGAAACCGTCGCGCATGAAATGGCGCATCAATGGTTCGGCGACCTCGTCACCATGGCCTGGTGGGACGATCTGTGGCTGAACGAAGGCTTCGCCAGCTGGATGGCGACCAAGGTGACCGACAAGCTGCAACCCGATTGGGAAATGCTGCTCACCCGCGTCGACGGGCGCGAGGCGGCGATGAGCCTCGACTCGCTCGCCACCACGCACCCGGTCGTGCAGAAGATCACCACCGTCGATCAGGTGAACCAGGCGTTCGACGCCATCACCTATCAGAAAGGCGAGGCGGTCATCACCATGCTGGAAGGCTTTGCCGGCGAGGATGCGTGGAAGACGGGCATCCAATCCTATATGAAGGCCCATGCCTATGGGAACACCGTGACCGACGATCTGTGGAAGGCGGTCGAGGGCGCGGGTGCGAAGGGGCTGGTCGGCATCGCGCATGACTTCACCAGCCAGCCGGGCATCCCGCTGGTCAAGGTGGAAAGCGCGCAATGCCATGGCGGATCGACCGTCCTGACGCTCAGCCAGGGCGAATTCAGCCGCGACAACAAGGACAAGGCGCCGCTGCGCTGGAACGTGCCCGTCATGGCGCAGACCATCGGCGGCGCGCCGCAGCGGCTGATCCTTCAGGGCAAGGGGCAGATGACCGTGCCGGGCTGCGGCGCCTATGTCGTCAATGCCGGCCAGACGGGCTATTATCGCTCGCTCTATCCGCAGGACAATGTGAAGGCGCTGGCGAAGGACTTCACGAAGCTTGCCAGCATCGACCAGACCGGCCTGCTCGCCGATAATTTCCAGCTCGGCCTGGGCGGCTATCAGCCGATCGGCCTTGCGCTCGACCTGGTCGATGCGGTGCCGGCGAGCGCCAGCCCCGCCGTGCTGGC
>NZ_AYOY01000200.1 GCF_000508185.1 Sphingobium sp. C100
CTGCCCCGCCTGATCGGCGGGGCGGCCGGCGCGATCCAGAAGCAGATCGGTTATGACGGATTTTTCCTCCTGTCCGGCGCGCTGAGCTTCGCCGCCATCTTCTTCCTGCCGATCGTCATGCGCGCCCGGCCAAGGACTGCATAAGGAAAGGCTATGTTGGAACAGATATGCCAGGCCGCCTTCGCCCCGGCGGCAGCGGCGGTGGAGCGCGGCCAGATTCCCGGCGCGACCCTGGGCATCGTCAGCGCCGATGGGCAAAGCGCCGTCCGCTTCGCCGGATCGGCGGCGATCCTGCCGGACCGCGAGGCACTGACCCGCGAGCATTGGTTCGATCTGGCGTCCGTGTCGAAGGTGATCGCCACCACTACCATGATCCTGCAACTGGCCGAGCAGGGTCGTATCGATCTCGACCGGCCGTTGACCGACGCCATTCCTGACCTGCGCCAATATGACGTCGCCAATGCAGCGGAGCGCAAGCTGACCTTCCGCGACTGCCTGGCCCATCGCAGCTTCCTGCCTGCGGTCGAGCCGATCTACACCTATGGCGACGATCCCGCACGGCTGCGCGCCTTCGTCCTTCAGCGCGCATGGCGCCATGGTCCGCCGGTCTATTCGGACATCAACTTCATCCTGCTGGGCATCGCGATCGAGCGCATCACAGGGGCACCCCTGTCCGCCTGGCCGCTGGGCAAAGACCTGTCCTACGGTCCACCACCCGGCCCTGCCGTCGCGACCGAGGCGTGCAGTTGGCGCGGCCGGGTGTTGAAGGGCGAGGTGCATGATGAAAACGCCTTCGCGCTGGGCGGTGCGCCGGGTCACGCCGGTCTTTTCGGCACGGTCGATGGCGTATTGGGATTTGCCCGCACAATGCTCGACGGATCGATATTGTCCCCGGCGATGCTGGCACAGGCGCGAACCGCGCAGGAGGGGCATCGCACCTGCGGCTGGGAGCGGGCCTTTACCGGTTGGTCAGGCGGGCAAACCTGTTCGGCCGAGACGATCGGCCATACCGGTTTCACCGGCACGGGCCTGTGGATCGATTATGAGCGCGGCCTGGCCTGGACACTGCTCACCAACCGCGTCCACCCGACACGCCATGCCGACAGCGGCATCTTCACGCTGCGCCCGGCGGTGGGCGAGGCGCTGATCCAGGCATGGGACAGTGCCAATCCAGGCCGAGTCCCCTCTCACGGTTGAGATCGGGAGCCGGACATTGCCTGAGGTTATGGGACATGCCTGTCACCACCCCTGTCGCACCGGTCTGGTTCCGGTCTATGGTGTCGCCATGCGCACCATTCTGGCCCTGCTCACCCTGGCTCCTGTCATCCTTGCCGCCGCTGCGCCTGATGGGGGCCCGCCCTTCCTGTCGTCATTGGAGCGTCAGTTGGCAGAAGGCCCGGCCGGCACCCGTTACGGCCTGTTGGTTGCTACGCTGGACGGCGACCCGGTGATCGCCATTGCGCCCGATCAGCGCTTCATCCCGGCATCGAACACCAAGATGTTCACCACCGCCACTGCCTATGCCGACCTGCCTGCACTGGACCGGGTTGCGAAGGGCGCCGGCGTGCGGATCGAGCAGGGTGACGTCATCCTCTACGGGCGCGGTGATGCGCGGTTGTCGAGTGCCGCAAATTGCACGATAGATTGCCTCCAAACACTTGCCGACGCGGTCGCCGCCCATAGCCGCCATGCCCGCAATGTGGTGGGCGACGACAGCTGGTTCCCGGATGAACGCTGGGGGCCAGGCATGAGCTGGAACAACATCCAGTCACGCTATGGCACCGCCATTTCGGCGTTGACGCTGGATGATAATGAAGTGACAGGGACGGTGACGCCCGGTTCGGTCGGCCACAGCCCCACGGTCGCGGCATCCCCCTATTATGACATCGACAACCGGATCATGACGGTGCCGGGCAAGGATGACGCAATTGTGGTCGAGCGCGCGCCTTATAGTCGCCGTATCCGCCTGACCGGCACGATCGGCGCGGACGCAGAGCCAGCGATACTCCATTTCAGCATCGACGATCCGGCCCATTATGCCGCATGGCGCCTGCGCGACCTTCTCCGCGCGCGGGGCGTGACGGTTGATGGCGATGTGCTGACGCGCCACCGTCCGTTCAGTCCTGCCGACGATCCCGCCATTCGCAAGGCAACGCCCGCCGCACGGCCGCCCGCACCGGCGATGCTGGCTGAACTCCCCGCCTTGCCGCTGGCGGAGGATATGCGGATCATCAACAAACAGAGTCAAAATCTCCATGCCGACCTGATGCTGCGCCGGGTGTCGCGCGCCGTGGGGAGCGGCTCCATCGCCGACGGACAGGCGGCGCTGCATCGGCTGATGACGCAAGCTGGCGTTGCCGATGGCAGCTACAGTTTTGCAGACGGTTCGGGCATGTCATCCTATAACCGCATGTCCCCGCGCGCCGCCGTGACGTTGCTGAGTTGGATCGCCCACCAGCCATGGGGCATGGCCTGGCGCGAGACCCTGCCGGTAGCGGGACAGGACGGCACGTTGCGCAACCGCTTCAAAGGCACGCTGCTGGAGGGCCGGCTGTTCGCCAAGACCGGCTCGCTCAATGCGTCGCGTGCGCTGTCGGGGTATCTGGTGACGAAGAGCGGCCGGACCTTGGTGTTTTCAGCCCTCGCCAATGACATGCCCGACGGCACGGATGGGCAGGCGAGCGCCACGGTTGACCGGGCGCTCGTCGCCATCGCCGAAGCGCTGTAGAATCAGGCGGGGGTGAGCAGCATCCGCCCGGCGGCGTGCCGTTCCACCGCGTCCCTGCTGAACCAGAGCGGCTGCATCTCTCCAGCCAGCCAGCGCGGGTAAAAGTCACTATACCGAGGCGAGCGCGGGTCGGCAGACTGGCCTGGGAGCAACAGGAAGCGGCTATTGTCCCAGGCGCCGACATCCGCCACCAGCAGATAGCTGGCGCCGTGCGATACCTGATAGCCGCGCTTTGCGTTGAAGCCGCGCGCCATCGGCGTATAGCCATCGCCGCCCGACCGTCCGCCCTCGATCTTCGGGAAGGCGGCGGCGATCCCCGGCAGCGATGACAGCGGATGAGAAATGCTGACCCGGTGCAGGTCGCCCCAGCGCCATTGGGCGGGATCGGCGCCGCCCTGGTCCAGCGCCTTTTTCCAACCCGCCGCCAGCGCCCGGTCGATCAGCGCGTCACGCGCAGCGACCGGATCGGCGCCCAGCCGCTTGTCTGGCGCAGCCAGAATATTCAGCATCTCGAAGAGGTTGACCGAAGGAATGAACGCGCGCGCGGGCGCCGGGACGACGAGGTCACGAAAACCGGCCTGCAATTCAGGCAGGGTCATTTCGTACAGCAGCGCCGCCGCGCTGTCCGCCTCGATCCCGCAATCCCAACGCCGCAACAGCGCCGCTGCCGGCGCGGCCGCTGCCGACGGAGTGGCGGGGATCAGTTTGAGCAGCGCGCGCGCGGGCAAGGATTGTACGTCATGCTGCAACGCGATGCTGTCCTCGATCCGGTGCCGGGGCTGGCTACGCAACACTTCCGAAATGCGGTTGTAGCGGAACGGGTCGCTCCAGCCGAAGCTGATGACCTTTTTGCCATAAGGATAATCAGCCGGCAGGTTCATCTGATTGGCCGAAGCGAACCAGCCTTCCTTCGGATTATAGACATGGGGCATTTCATCGACCGACAGGATGCCGGTCCAGTCGAAATCCCCATCGCCCGGCGCCGGAAACAGGCCGTCATGCCGGGGGCGCTTGGGGGTGAAGCCGATGGTCTGCCAGCCGGTGTTGCCGTCAATATCCGCATAATGAAAATTGGTCGGAGAGGTGTGGATTTTGAACGCTTCGCGCAGCGTCACCCAATCCTTCGCCAGGTTGATCGCGATGATCGCGAAGCGCATGTTCCCGCCGGGCAACATGCTGGTCGTGGCAAACGCTGTGGCGCGCTGCCGCGTCGGGTCCTGCGCGACGACGGGCCGCCCCTGCGCATAGCGCAACGTCACCCGTTCGGCCGGCGCATCCTTGACCGCGATCTCATCCTCGAAGCTTTCGAACCGTTTCCACTGCCCCTCGTGCCAGTAAAGGTCGGGATCGTCCTGCGCGGTGCGCAGGATGAACAGATCGGTCTGGTCGATATGGAAATTGGTCCGGCCGAAGGCGAAGCGGTCGGTATGCCCTTGCATGATGCCCGGCAGGCCCGGCGCGCCTCCACCGATCACGTCGAGCCCCGGCGCAGTCAGATGAACCATATGACGCGGGCTGAAGCCTCCAATCCCCAAATGCGGGTCATTCGCCAGGATCGGTCGACCGGTCGCACTGCGCGCGGCGGCAATGGTCCAGGCGTTGCTGCCCTGCGCGAAACGGTCGGCGCGGCGTTCGGCCGGGTCGAGCTGCGCTTCTTCGATCGCGTCGAAGGGGACGGGGCGAGCGGATGGATTGAGGACGCCCAGATCCGCTTCGCTCACAGCGGCGCAGTCCAGTCCCTCGGGCACGGTGAAGGACCAGGCCGGGCGCAGCGGCGCCATCAGCGCGTCAATCTCCAGCAAACCGAGAGCCTGCATCTGCGCGCGGCGGACTTCATCATCCGCGTCACCCATGCCGATACCGCGGTTTCGGACCAGGTCGCGCACATCCCAGCGCAGCGGTGCGAGCCCCAATATCCCATATTCCAGGGGCATCTGCGCCGGATCCGCTTCCAGCTCGGCGATCCGGGCGTTGACGCCCGCGACATAGCCGCGCGCGCATTCCAGCACGCCGGGCGGCAGTGTCGTCAGTTCCGCATCGATGTCGCCGCGATAATGGAACAGCCGCGCGGCCCGGTCAGCCGCCACGAAGCGCGGACCAAAGGCCTCGGCCATGCGGCCCATGTCGCGCCGATAATCCATGTCGATCTGAAACAGCCGGTCCCGCGCGACCAGATAGCCCTGGCCGAAATAAGCGTCATGCAGCGACTGTGCCCGCACATGCGGCACGCCCAGTTCATCCTCGATGATCTCGATCGGCGCCTTCGCACCTGCCGCGCGTATCTTGAGTTTCTGCCCCTTGATCGACGGTCCTGCCATCAATTTGGTCGGCAGGGCGAGCGCGGCCACAGTAGCCATCAGGAATGCACGACGCTGGATCAACACAGCCTCCCTTGTCGTTGAAATGCAATGCGAGGAGTATCGCAGGGTTGCAGGTGAACCATATAGTAAGCCGACCGCCGCCTATAACCTCGAGCTATCCGGCGGGGCACGGCCCACCTTTCCAGGCCCGCCATTCCGTCAGGCTATACCTTTATACGATCAAAGTAATACCAAATCTATTGACCGGCCGCGACCACCCTGTAACCTCCCCGTAATGGAACCGGTCATCCCGCTGATCTGGCGGGGCGGCACGAGGGCCTGGTGACGGCATGGTGGGGAAAAGTGAAGGCATAATGCCTACCCTGCGGTCATGTGGTGAAGAAAGGGTCGGGCCAGATCGGCGCTCTGAACGCCGCGCACGCCGTAACCGCGTGCGGCTCCACCCTTGGACAAAGGGGGTTTGAATATGCGCAATATCGGAATGATCCATCGGTCCTTTGGTCGTCAGCACGGCCTTGGCCTCGCCATGACTGCCCTGGCCCTTATCCATACGGCACCGGCGTTGGCCCAGGACATGGCCGAGCCCCAGCAGAGCGGCGATACGGCACCTTTTGACCAGATCATCGTCACCGGGACACGCGTCGTGCGCGACGGCTTCCAGTCTCCCACGCCCCTGACGGTCGTGACGCAGCAGGAAATACTCAACCAGTCCCCCACCAACAATATCGCCGACTTCATCAACCAGATACCGGCGCTGGCGGGCAGCACCCGTCCTGCCAATTCGCGTCTGGCGATCAGTTCAGGCCTTGCCGGCATCAACACGATGAACCTGCGCAACCTGGGCGAGGTGCGCACGCTGGTCCTGCTCGACGGCCGCCGCTCGGTGGGGTCCACCATCACCGGCCTGGTCGACATCAACACCTTCCCCCAGTCGCTGATCAAGAATGTGGAGATCGTGACCGGCGGCGCATCGGCCGCCTATGGGTCGGATGCAGTGGCCGGCGTCGTCAACTATGTGCTCGACAAGAAATATACCGGGTTCAAGATGAATGCGGACGTCGGCATCACCGATCGGGGCGACGGGTTCAACTACAGCTTCTCCGGCGCGGCCGGCATGGATTTCGCCGGCGGGCGTGGTCATGTGCTGGTGGCGGGCGAATATGCGCATAAGGACGGCATTTTCGAGGTGGATCGCGGCTGGAACCAGCTGGGCTTCCGCACCCTATCCAACCCGGATTATACCGCGACCAACGGCCAGCCGGCGAACATCGTCGTGCGTGGTGCGGGCACCTGGAACGCCACGCCGGGCAGCATCATCCGGTCGCAGTCCGGCGGCGCCACGGCGCTGCGCGGCACCTATTTCGGCCAGGGCGGCGTTGCCCAGCAATATCAGTTCGGCAGCATCACCGACAGCAGCCAGACGGTGGGCGGCGACTGGCAGATCAACGACACGTCGCGCCGCATCGGCCTGGACGCAACAGACGACCGGCGCGGCGTCTATGGCCGCCTGAGCTATGAGCTGGCGGACTGGATCGAGGTGTTCGCCGAAGGATCCTACAACTGGAACAAGACGCTGTTCAATGCCGGCCCGCAGGCGTCCACCTTCACGCTTCAGTCGGACAATGCCTATCTGATCCAGGCGCTGGGCGCGGATGCGCTGGCGGGTGTCAGCACGGTGACGCTGGGCACCTCGGCGGCCGACCTGCCCTACCGCAAGAATAACAGCACGCGCGAAGTGCAGCGCTATGCACTGGGCGCGGGCGGCGAGTTCGCGATGTTCGGCAAGAAGGCGATCTGGGACGCCTATGCCCAATATGGCCAGACGGACACGCATGAGCAGATTCGCGATATCATGAACAACAGCCGGATGGCGCTTGCCACCGACGCGGTGTTCGCGCCGGACGGATCGATCACGTGCCGTTCGACCCTGACCGATCCGACCAACGGCTGCATCCCGCTCAACCGGCTGGGCATCGGCGTCGCCGATCCTTCAGCCATAGCCTGGGTGATGGGCGACCCCTATCGCGAGCAGAGGTTCAAGCAGACTGTCGCGGGCATCAACCTGTCGATGACGCCCTTCGCCACCTGGGCGGGGGACGTCAGCGCCGCGGTGGGCGGCGAATATCGCAAGGAGGAAGTGTCCGGCTATGTTCCCGAGGAATTCCAATCGGGCTGGTCGGTCGGCAATTTCCGCCCGACCTTCGGCAGCTACAATGTCAAGGAAGCCTATCTGGAAACCGTCGTTCCGCTGGGACTGGGCGCCGAGTTCAATGGCGCGGTGCGCGCCACGGATTATTCGACCTCCGGCTATGTGACGACGTGGAAGGCGGGCCTGACCTGGCAGCCGATCGAGGACATCCGCCTGCGCGGCACGCGGTCGCGCGATATTCGCGCGCCCAATCTCAACGAGCTGTTCCAGTCGGGCACGTCGCGCACCAATACGTTCGGCACCGCATCCGCCTATGGCCAATATGCCGGCGCGACCTTCCGCGAGCTGACCACCGGCAACCGCGATCTGAAGCCTGAAAAAGCCAACACGCTGACGCTGGGCGCGGTTCTGCAACCCCGCTTCCTGCCCGGCTTCTCCTTCTCGGTCGACTGGTTCCGCACCAAGGTGTCCGATGCGATCAGCCAATTCTACGCGGATGACATCGCGCAGCGTTGCACCGAGGGATTCCAGAGCTTCTGCGCGGCGATCGTTGCCGATCCGGAGGGGGTACGCGACTATTTCGTGTCGGCTAGCCCCTTCAACTTCGCCAAGGTCAAGGTGCGCGGCATCGATTATGAGGCCAGCTATCGCGTGCCGCTGGACCAGATTTTCAACGGAAGCAGCAGCGCCCTGACGCTGCGCGGCACGGCGACCAATTATCTGGAGAATCTGATCGACAACGGCATTTCGACGCCGGTCGATACGGTCGGCCAGAATAGTGGCCAGTCGAGCACCCCCGACTGGATCTTCCGCCTGTCGGCAACCTTTGACACGCCCAGCTATTCGGTAACGGCGGTCGGTCGCGGCGTGAGTTCGGGCACCTACAACAACACCTATATCGTCTGCACGTCCGATTGCCCGACCAGCACGGCGGCCAACCCGACGATCAACAGCAACCATATCGACGGCACTTTCTACACCGACCTCAACTTCACCGCGAAGATCAATGTCGGTGGGGCTGACGGCCAGTTGTTCCTGAATGTCACCAACCTGTTCGACACCGATCCGATCCTGTTGCCGGAAACCGGGCTGTCGGCCAACTCGACCTATAGCGACCTGCTGGGCCGCGCCTTCCGCATCGGCGTGCGGTTCAAGACCAACTGACCGAGAACCTATGACGGCAAGGGCGGAGAACCTGATGGTTTTCCGCCCTTTTTTGCTGTTTCCCACCGTGCAAAAGGCGACAGGGGAATAGACAGGTGTAAAGAGGCCGCAATATCATTAGTTAGCTAACTAATGATATTGCGGCCTCTTTACACCTGTCTATTTCGCTGTCGCCTTTTGCACGGTGGGAAACAGCAAAAAAGGGCGGAAAACCATCAGGTTCTCCGCCTGCGGCCTCTTGAAGGTCTTCCGCAGCTTCCGGGCGCTACTCAGTCTGTCGAACACGCCGCCGGCGTAGCCCGCAGCAACGCGCGACCGGCCGTCGCCCCGGTCGCCTGGCTGTCGCTGACCGCCAGTGCGCCGTTCACGAAGAGGCTGGAGACGCCGACGCTCAATTCACGGGGATGGATATAGTCGGCGCGCGGCGCGTAATGCGCGGGATCGATCACGACCACATCGGCATAATAGCCGGGCTTGAGATAGCCGCGATGGTCGATCCTGTAGATGTCCGCCGTCCGTCCGGTCGACTGACGCACGAAGGTCTGGAGGTCGATGACCTTGCGGTCGCGGACATAGCGGACATATTTTTCGGGAAAAGTCGCGAACATGCGCGGATGTCCGTCCGACCCGTCCGACGACGTCACCATCCAGGGCTGTTGCATGAAAAGATCGACGTCGGCCTGCGCCATGTTGAAGGAGGCGACCGCCGTGCCCTTGCCCTTTTTGGCTGGCTCCGTCGCCTCAAGGCTTTGCCGGATGATGCGGAGCGCCGCGTCGCGCGGGTCGAGTTGCCATTGCGCCGCCACCTGCGCCAGCGTCTTGCCGGTCCAGGGGAAGTCCTGCGCGATCAGCAACAGTGCCTTCGGACCGCCGCGCCGACGCAGATTATTCTGCATTTCGTCGCGAATCCGCGCCAGCGTCGCTGGATCGTCCAGCCGCCGCAGAAGCGCCGGTCCGCCCCCGTCCACCGCCCAGCCGGGGAGCAGCGAGGCGTCCAGGCTCGATCCCGAAGCGAGCCAGGGATATTGGTCGGCGGTGACATCCTGCCCGGCGGCGCGCGCGGCATTGATTTGCGCGATAACGGCGGACGCCTGCCCCTGAACATCGACGCCCAGCGCCTTGATATGCGCGAAATGCACCGGCATTCCGGCCTGTTTGCCGATGTCGATCGCTTCGTTCACCGATCCCAACAGGCCGATCGTATAGCTGGATTCGTCGCGCTGATGCGTATCATAGAGGCCACCCCGGATCGCCGCTTCCCGCGCGACTGCGACGACCTCGTCTGTCTTGGCGAAGCTTTGCGGCGCATAGAAAAGGCCGGCGGAAAAACCCGTCGCGCCTTCGCACATGCCCTTGGCGACAAGCGCCTTCATCGCGTCCAGTTCGGCCGCATCGGGGGCGCGGGCATCCTGTCCCAGCACTCGCTGACGCACGGCGCCGAAGCCGACGAAGGGGATGATATTGGTGCCGATGCCCGATGCCTGAAGCTTTGCCGCATCTTCCGCGACATCGGGCGTGCCATAGCCGTCAACGCCGATCACCACCGTGCTGACGCCCTGGTCGAGCCAGGCGGCGTTGACCCGCATCGCTGGGTCGGCCGAGCGAATAAAACTGTCCGCATGGGTATGCGCGTCGATGAAGCCGGGCGCGACGATCATCCCCTTAGCGTCGATCACCCGCGCGGCGGTCATGGGGGCGGTACGTCCGGCATAGACGATCCGGTCGCCCTTCAGCGCCACGTCGCCGACATAAGGCTTGCCCGTGCCGCCATCATAGATGGTCCCGCCCTTGATCAACACGTCCGCCTGCTCCGAGGGCGCCGCCCCACCGGCCGACGCACAGGCCGCCAGGCTGCTCGCCAGCAACAGGGTCCGCAGGGTCTGGCGAAAGCGGGAGGAGGCGGACAAATGGGGCATGAGCACGGATCCTTGCAGGTGAGCCTTATCGGCACCATGGCGCGGATAAGTCGCAGCCGTCCAGAGCCGCTCTGTTGCACGGGTTATAACCCGATGGCATAGTGGGCCAACGCGCCTATGTCGTTGATCGCAAGGACAGGCCGCAGCCAGAGGGACCGACGCCGATGAACCTGCGCCAGATCGAGATTTTCCATGCCGTCTATCTGCATGGAACGGTCAGCGCGGCCGCACGCGCGCTTCACGTTTCGCAGCCGGCCGTGACCAAGGTGCTGCGCCACGCCGAACGCTCGATCGGACTTCCATTGTTCGAGCGGACGAAGGGCAGGCTTGTCCCGACGCAGGACGCCCGCACCCTGTTCGCCGAGGTGTCGGACATTCAGGACCGCGTTCACTCGCTACGCCAGGCAACGCAGAATATGCGGCACGGGCGCGGCGGTCTGCTGCGCATATCCGCGCTCCCTTCGCTGGGGCTGGGCGCCATTCCCGACGCGGTAGCGCGCTTTCTGGGCGGACATGAGGACATCATGTTCGACCTGCAGACGCTGCATCATGATGAAATGGTGCGCAAACTCTATGAGCGTGAGACCGACATCGCGATCAGTTTCGAAGTGCCGCTGTCCGCGCCGGTCGCCCATCAGGTCGTGGGCGAGGGCGAACTGGTCGTGCTGTATCGGGAGGAGGACATGCCCAACGCGCCCAGCCGCCTTCATCTGGAGGAACTGCGCGACCACAAGTTCATCAGCCCGGTGCAGAGCGGGCCGATCGGCCGCGTTCTTTCAAGCGAACTCAAGCGCCTGGACGTCGAGCTGAACGAAGTGGTGTCGGCGCGCACCTATTATATCGCCGCCGCCCTGGTCCGCGCCGGGGTGGGCATGGCGATCGTCGACAATTTCACCGCACACGCCTCACTGGCGACCGGCCTTTCCAACCGGCCGCTCCAGCCCGCCATCGCCTTCGACATCAATGCGGTCTATCTTCAGAACCGGCCGCCATCAAAGACGGCGTCGGAATTTCTGACCCTGTTATCCGAAGTGATCGAAAGCCTATAGCGCAAGGCTATAGCCGATGTGGGCATGGATATTGGGGTTCCTGTCGGCGCGGCGATAAGGTCCGCCCCTCCATTATCATGCAGGTTCGGACATCCATGATCGCCACGCCCTACCTCCTCTATCTTGGCCACAGCAATGACGAGATCGGCATCAAGACCTCGCGCGGGCTGGCGGTGTTCCGCCCCGACATTTGCGTCGGCGAATTTCGCCACGATGATTGCGGCCTGACGCTGGGCCTGCCGCGCATGGACTTCGCCGCCGCACGGGCAGCGGGCGCGCGCACGCTGGTGCTGGGCATCGCCAATGCCGGCGGCACATTGGGCGAGGAACTGGTGCGCGATGCGCTGGCGGCGCTGGAGGCGGGACTGGACATCGCGTCGGGCCTGCACCGGCGGCTGAAGGACGAGCCGCGCCTGGTCGAAGCCGCCGCGCGCCTTGGCCGCACCCTGCATGACGTGCGCGATCCCCGGCCCGACATCCCGGTCGGCAACGGCAAGCGCCGGGCAGGCAAGCGGCTGCTGACCGTCGGCACCGACTGTTCGGTGGGGAAAATGTATACGACGCTCTGCCTCACCAGGGCGCTGCTGGCGCGCGGCGTGCCGGCCGATTTTCGCGCCACCGGCCAGACCGGCATCCTGATCGCAGGCGATGGCGTACCGCTGGACGCAGTGGTTGCCGACTTTATTTCCGGCGCGATCGAGCAGATTTCGCCGGCGCGGCATGATGGCGGCTGGGACTTGATCGAGGGACAGGGTTCGCTGTTCCACCCCTCCTTCGCCGGTGTGTCCACGGGGTTGCTGCACGGCGCGCAACCCGACGCGCTGGTGCTTTGCCATGACCCGATGCGCCAGACCATGCGCGGCCTGCCGCATTTCACCCTGCCGAGCCTCGCCGAATGTCTTGAGGCGAATCTGCGCACGGCGCGGCTCACCAATCCCGACGTCCGGGTGGTGGGGATCGCGCTCAACACGTCGGCGATGAGCGAGGCGGACGCGGTGGCGCTGTGCGCGCGCACGGCCGAGGCGTTCGGCTTGCCCTGTTCCGATCCCTATCGCATGGGTGTGGAGGCGATACTCGACCGGCTACTGGAAACCGATGCCGCGCCGACCACCCCCGCCACGGAGACCGCCTAACCCTCATGCGCCGCAACCTCACCGTCCGGGGCGAAACATTCCCCCTCGCCACCCCTTTTCGCATATCGCGCGGCGTCAAGACCGTAGCGGAGGTCGTCACCGTCACCATATCCGAGGGTGACATGGTGGGTCGCGGCGAATGCGTGCCCTATCCGCGCTATGGCGAGAGCGTCGCGGGAAGCGTGGCGGAGATCGAAGCCGTGCGCGAAGCGATCGAAACGGGAGTGAGCCGGCGCGGACTGCTGGAAATCCTGCCGGCGGGCGCGGCGCGCAATGCGGTCGATTGCGCCCTGTGGGATCTGGAACTGCGGCTGGCCGGCAGCGACATCGCCACGGCACTGGGCATGGACAGGCCGCTGCGCCCCGTCGCCACGGCCATGACCGTGGGGCTGGATACGCCGGACAATATGGCGCTGGCGGCCAGGGCGCTGGCCGATGTGCCGCTCATCAAGGTGAAGGTCGATCGGAATGATCCGGTCGCGCAGCTTCGCGCGGTGCGCGCCTTCGCCCCCGCCCCCCGCCTGATCGTGGATCCCAATGAAAGCTGGACCATCGCCGAGGTCGAGGCGATGCAGGGGCTGGCGGCCGAGTTGCGCATCGACCTGCTGGAACAGCCCCTGCCCGCGTATGAGGATGCCGAACTGAACGGCTTTCGGTCGGTCATTCCCATCGCGGCCGATGAGTCCATCCATGTCGCGGCCGACCTGGATGGCTTGCCCGATGGCTATAGCGTCGTGAATATCAAGCTGGACAAGGCCGGGGGGCTGACCGCAGCGCTCGCCCTGGCCGAAGCGGCGCGCGCCCGTGGCCTTGGCATCATGACCGGGTGCATGATCTGCTCTTCACTTTCGATCGCGCCGGCCTGGGCGATTGCGGCGGACAGTGTTTTTGTCGATCTCGACGGGCCGTTGTGGCTTTCGGCCGACCGGGATGGCGGCGTCACGGGCGACCATGGCTATCTGCTGCCGGCGCGGCCCGGCTTTTGGGGCGGGGTCTGACCGTGGCCGGCGGGCGGGCGACCGGCCCATCGCTGCCGCGCCGGTGGTTCGCCATCCCCCTGTGGCGACGCGTGGTGGGCGGATTGCTCGTCGGCGTGTTGTTGGGCCTGTTCTGGCCCGCCGCTGCGCCGTGGATCGCCTTTGTCGGGGAAGTGTTCGTCCGCCTGATCCGGATGCTGGTGGTCCCCATCGTCTTTGTCTCGATCGCGTCGGGCGTGACGGCGCTGGCCGATCCGCGCCGGCTGGGATCGGTGGGTGGGCGGACGGTGATGCTCTTTGCCGCGACCACCGCCTGCGCCGTGTCGATCGGCATGGCGCTGGGCCTGCTGATCGGTCCCGGCACCGGTGCGGCGCTCGGCGGGGCGGTGCCCCATGCGCTGGGCGAGGCCAAGTCGCTACACGATCAGTTGATCGGGATCGTTCCGGTCAACATCGTTGCCGCGCTGGTCGAGGGGGACATGCTGGCGATCATCTTCTTCGCCATGCTGTTCGGCTTTGGCGTCATCCTGGCGGGGGAGGAAGGGCGGCCGATGGCGGACATGCTCCAGTCGGCCGGGCGCGTGCTGTTCCACCTGGTCCGCATCGTCATGGAAATCACCCCGTTCGGCGTGCTTGCCCTGATCGCCAAGGCGGTGGCGGACAATGGCGTCGCGGTCTTCAACAATATCGGCTGGCTGGCGGTCTGCGTCCTTTTGGGCGTGGTCGCGCAGATCCTGCTGGTGCATCTGCCGCTCATCCGGCTGGTCGCGCGCCTGTCGGTCCGCCGCTTCTTCCGCGCCGCGGTCGATCCGCTGCTCGTCGCCTTTTCCACCGCGTCCTCGGCGGCCACGCTGCCGGTTGCGTTGCGGGTCGCGCAGGAGGAACTGGAGATCGAGCCTGCGATCGCATCGACCGTGCTGCCGATCGGCGCCAGCATCGGCAAGGATGGAACGGCGATGTATGTCGGCCTGCTCAGCATCTTCAGCCTGCAGGCGCTGGGCGTCGAGCCGGATCGGTCGATGCTGGCGATCATGCTGCTGACGGGATCACTGGCCGCATTCGGGACCGCGCCCATCCCGTCCGCCTCGCTCTTCATGCTGGCGGCGGTGCTGTCCGCGGTTGGCATCGCGCCGGAGCACACGGCGCTGGTGGTGGGGTTCGTCCTGCCGTTCGACCGGTTGCTGGACATGACCCGGACGGTCGCGAGCGCGAGCGCGAACCTGACGGTAACCGCCATGGTGGCGCGACAGGAAAAAATGTCCCCGGCCGGAATGACGGACGCCATCCCGGCCGGGGACGATCCGGTCAGTCGAGCGCCTTGACGATTTCCTCGACCATCTTCTTGGCGTCGGCCAGCAGCATCATGGTATTGTCCATGTAGAAGACTTCATTGTCGACGCCGGCATAGCCCGCGCCGCCCATGGAGCGCTTCACGAACAGCACCGATTTCGCGTTGGCTACGTCCAGGATCGGCATCCCGTAGATGGGCGATGTCTTGTCGGTCTTGGCCGCCGGATTGGTGACATCGTTGGCGCCGATGACGAAGGCGACGTCGCACTGGCCGAACTCGCTGTTGATGTCCTCCAACTCGAACACCTCGTCATAGGAGACATTCGCTTCGGCCAGCAGCACGTTCATATGGCCGGGCATACGGCCCGCGACCGGATGGATCGCATATTTGACGCTGACGCCTTCCTTCTTGAGCATGTCGCCCATTTCACGCAGCGCGTGCTGCGCCTGGCTGACCGCCATGCCATAGCCGGGCACGATGATGACGCTGTCGGCCTGTTTCATCAGGAACGCCGCGTCCTCCGCGCTGCCGCGCTTGTAGGGACGGTCGATCGCCGCCGCGCCGCCGCCCGACGGGCCGCTTTCCGTGCCGAAACCGCCGGCGATCACGCTGATGAAGCTGCGGTTCATGGCCCGGCACATGATGTAGCTGAGGATCGCGCCCGAAGAGCCGACCAGCGCGCCGGTGATGATCATCGCGCTGTTGCCGAGCGTGAAGCCCATCGCCGCGGCGGCCCAGCCCGAATAGCTGTTCAGCATCGACACCACGACCGGCATGTCCGCGCCGCCGATCGGGATGATGAGGAGGAAGCCGATGAGGAAGCTGAGCGCCGTCACCGTCCAGAAGATCCACGGGCTTTGGTCGGTTACGAAATAGGCGATGAGGCCCAGGATCGCGGCCAGCGTACCGAGGTTGATGAGATGGCGGCCCGGCAGCATGATCGGCTTGCCCGACATATTGCCGTTCAGCTTCAGGAAGGCGATGATCGAGCCGGAAAAGGTGATCGCGCCGATGGCGACACCCAGCCCCATTTCAACGCGGCTGGCATCGTGGATTTCGCCGGTGGCGAGGTCCAATATGCCAAAGGCGCCCGGATTGAGATAGGCGGCCGCGCCCACCAGCACGGCGGCCAGACCGACGAGCGAATGGAAGGCGGCGACCAGTTGCGGCATCGCGGTCATGGCGATGCGCCGGGCGATGAGGAAGCCGATGCCGCCGCCAATGATGATGGCGCCGATGATTTCCGGCAGGCTGGCGATATCATGGGTGTAGAGCGTCGTGGCGACCGCAATCGCCATGCCGATCATGCCCATGCGGTTGCCGCGACGGCTGGTGGCGGGGCTGGACAGCCCGCGCAGGGCGAGGATGAAGAGGATGCCCGCAATCAGATAGGCGAGCGCGACAAAAGGCGAAACAGGAGCGAGTTCGTGCATTATTTACGCTCCTTCTTCTTGTACATGGCGAGCATCCGTTCAGTGACCGCAAAGCCGCCGAAAATATTGACGCTGGCAAGCACCACGGCCAGCAGGCCCAGATATTTGGCGGCCATGCTGCCCGCTTCGGCCGACGCGACCAGCGCGCCGACGATGATGACGGATGAAATGGCGTTGGTGACCGCCATCAGCGGCGTGTGGAGCGCCGGCGTCACCGACCACACCACATAATAGCCGACGAAACACGCCAGCACGAAAATCGACAGGATGGAGATGAAGTCCATTCTAGTCCTCCCCTAATCTTTGCGTCGCCGCCACCGAAATCGCGGTAACGGCATTGTTCAGTTCGTTCATGATCTCGGTTGCGGGGATGCGCAGGACTGCAAGCCCTCTCGCCGCAAACCAGGCATCGCGCGATGCGTCGCGCTGCGGCGCATTGCCCCGACCATGGGCTTCGCCATCGACCTCAATAATCAGCCGCGCATCGTGGCAGTAGAAATCAGCGATGTATCGGCCCGACCGGTGCTGGCGACGAAACTTCAGCCCCGATGGCTTTTTGCGCAAAGCCTGCCAAAGCAGGACTTCCGGCAGAGACATAGTCTGCCTTAACGCCCGCGCCCTGTCATTGCCTTGGCTGCCCACTTGCAACATCCATCATCCTCCCCTGGAAGGGGAGGGGGCGGGCGAAGGCCGACGGAGGGGTGTCCCGCCATCGACAGGGCGACACCCCTCCACCACCAGCAAGCTGGCGGTCCCCCTCCCCTTAGAGGGGAGGATTTGAAGGACATCAACGCGGGTCACCCCAAAAGCCGTTCGTTGACCACCTTGCCGCCTTGCGTCAGGCGGATGGCGCTTCCGATTTCCTCATCCAGCACTGGCGCATTTTTTTCCTTGTCCCAGAAGGCGGACAGGAAATTATAGAGATTGCGCGAGAAGAGGGCCGAGGTGTCGGCGGCGAGGCGCGAGGGCACATTGCGGTGGCCCACGATCCTGACGCCGTGGCGTTCGACGACTTCGCCGGGAACCGCGCCTTCAACATTGCCGCCCTGCTCCACCGCCAGATCGACAATGATGCTGCCCGGTTTCATGGTCGCAAGTTGGGCGTCGGAGATAAGGCGCGGCGCGGGGCGACCGGGGATCAGCGCCGTCGTGATGACGATGTCCTGCTTGGCGATGTGGCCGGAGACGAGTTCGGCCTGCGCCGCCTTATACTCCTCGGACATTTCGGTGGCATAGCCGCCCTTGCCCTCGCCTTCGATACCAGCGACATGTTCGACGAAGATCGCCTTGGCGCCGAGGGATTCAATCTGTTCCTTCGTTGCGGCGCGGACGTCGGTGGCGCTGACCTGCGCGCCCAGGCGCTTGGCCGTGGCGATGGCCTGCAAGCCCGCGACGCCAACGCCCATGACAAAGACCTTCGCCGCCGATACGGTGCCGGCCGCCGTCATCATCATCGGGAAGGCGCGGCCATATTCATAGGCTGCGTCCAGCACCGCCTTGTAGCCCGACAGGTTCGATTGGGACGATAATATGTCCATCGACTGGGCGCGGGTGATGCGCGGCATGAATTCCATGGCGAGCGCTTCCCACCCGGCGGCGGCATAGGCGTCGATCCGCTCCCGCTCGCCAAAGGGATTGAGGCTTGCAACGATCCAGGCGCCAGGCTTCGCGCCGGCCAGGCTGTCGGGCGCTGGCCCCTGCACGCCCAGGATGATGTCGGCGCCCGCCACCGTTTGCGCACGGTCGGCGACAGCCGCCCCGGCCGTGATGTAATCGGCGTCAGCAATGGATGCGGTAACGCCAGCACCCGCCTCGACCGCCAAATCTGCTCCCAAAGCCATGAATTTCTTGACCGTTTCCGGCGTTGCGGCGACCCGGCGCTCGCCGGCCGCCTGCTCCTTGACCACTGCGATTTTCAATATTGCCTCTCCCTTTCCATGCCCCTCACCGCGCTGGACCGCTGCCCCTTGCGCATGAAATGGCTTAGCCTCGTCGCTGAATCATATGCTCCGGTCGAAGACGCGCGATCCTTGCGCGACCAGCGCGGCCGCTTCCTGCCGACATCCCATCCATCACGCCCCTCCAAGCTGACGCTGCCGCTCTATTTCTGTCCTGTAGCACGCACAAGGCGCATGATCAGTAAGGTTTCTATCATCCTCTAAGCAATATCTATATCATCCCATGGTGCCACTTGCCGGAAGCCGTGCGGCACGGGCCAGCGACGCCCGGTCATGCCAACAGGCGTATCTGTTCGGCATTTTTGCACAGACCCTTGGCAAATTGTCGAGTTCCCCTGCTGTTTTGCATCGACTAGATAGCGCAGCAGCAAGCACCCAGAATGGATCAAGGAGAGAAGCCATGCGCAGGATCAGCCACTTTATCGACGGCGCCGCCGTGTCCGAACCGGGCCGGCTGGGCGACGTCTACGCCCCCACCATCGGGGAGGTGCAGGCGCAGGTGGAATTGGCCGAGGTCGGGATGCTGGACCGCGCCGTCGCGAGCGCCAAGGCGGCGCAGGTCGGATGGGCAGCGACCAACCCGCAGCGCCGCGCGCGCGTCATGTTCGCCTACAAGGCGTTGATCGAACAGCATATGGACGAACTGGCCGAGCTGCTGTCGTCGGAACATGGCAAGGTGGTTTCCGACGCGAAGGGCGATGTCCAGCGCGGCCTGGAAGTGGTGGAATTCGCCTGTGGCGTGCCGCATCTGATGAAGGGCGAATATACCGAAGGCGCAGGCCCCGGCATCGACGTCTATTCGATGCGCCAGCCGCTGGGCGTGGTGGCGGGCATCACCCCGTTCAACTTCCCCGCGATGATCCCGCTGTGGATGTCGTCGGTCGCGATCGCCTGCGGCAACGCCTTCATCCTCAAGCCGTCCGAACGCGACCCGTCGGTGCCGGTGCGCCTGGCCGAACTGATGATCGAGGCCGGGCTGCCCAAGGGCGTTTTGAACGTCGTCCACGGCGACAAGGTGATTGTGGACGCGATCTGCGACCATCCCGACATCAAGGCGGTGAGCTTCGTCGGGTCATCCGACATCGCCAACTATGTCTATCAGCGCGCCGCCGCGAACGGCAAGCGCGCCCAGTGCATGGGTGGCGCGAAGAATCACGGCATCGTCCTGCCCGACGCGGATCTGGACCAGACCGTCGCCGACATGCTGGGCGCGGCCTATGGGTCGGCGGGCGAACGCTGCATGGCCTTGCCGGTGGTGGTGCCGGTGGGCGAGCAGACGGCCGAAACGCTGCGCGCCAAGCTGATCGAGGGGATCGAGACGCTGAAGGTGGGTGTGTCCACCGATGCCGACGCTCATTATGGGCCGGTGGTCAGCGCCCAGCACAAGGCGCGGATCGAGGATTATATCCAGATGGCGGTCGATGAGGGGTCCGAACTGGTGGTCGATGGCCGGGGCTTCTCGCTCCAGGGCTATGAGGACGGCTATTTCCTTGCGCCGACATTCCTCGACCGGGTCACGCCGGACATGAAAAGCTATCAGGAGGAGATTTTCGGGCCGGTGCTCCAGATGGTGCGCGCCGAAACCTTCGAGGAAGCGGTGAACCTGGCCACCCAGCATCAATATGGTAATGGCGTCGCGCTGTTCACCCGCAATGGCGATGCCGCCCGCCGCTTCGCCAGCACGGTCGAGGTCGGCATGGTCGGCATCAATGTGCCGATCCCGGTGCCGGTCGCCTATCACAGCTTTGGCGGCTGGAAGCGCTCCGGCTTTGGCGACATGGACCAATATGGGATGGACGGCATCCGCTTCTACACCCGGCTCAAGAAAGTCACCCAGCGCTGGCCGAGCGGCGGGTCGGTGGTCGACCAGAGCTTCGTCATCCCGACGATGAAATAGGATGGGGCGAAGGGCGGCGCGGATTACCGCCCTTCGCTGTTCCGGCAAGGCTGTTCAGCGCGGCGCCATGCGGATGGCGCCGTCGAGGCGGATGACCTCTCCATTCAGCATCGGGTTGCGGATGATGGCGTCGACCAGCTGCGCATATTCGGCCGGGTTGCCGAGCCGGCTGGGATGGGGCACCTGCGCGCCAAGCGCATCCTGCACCGCCTGGGGAAAGCCCTCTACCATCGGGGTGAGGAAAATGCCTGGCGCGATGGTCATGACGCGGATCTTGTGCTGGGCAAGGTCGCGGGCGATCGGCAGGGTCATGCCGACGACACCGCCCTTTGACGCGGCATAGGCGGCCTGGCCGATCTGGCCGTCATAGGCGGCGACCGATGCCGTATTGACGATGACGCCGCGTTCGCCGTCCGCTTCCGGCGCCGTGGCGGCGCGGGCGGCGAATTTCGAGATGACGTTGAAGCTGCCGATCAGATTGATCTCGATCGTCTTGCGATAGAGGTCGAGCGGATGGGGCGCATTGTCTTTGCCCACCGTCTTTGCCGCCGGGGCGATGCCGGCGCAGTTGACGAGGATGCGGGCGACGCCATGCGCCTTTTCCGCCGCATCGATGCCGGCCGCGACGCTGGCGTCATCGGCAACATCGACAGCGAAATGGACAGCGCCAAGCGCTTGCGCGGTCGCGCTGGCGGCTTCTTCATTCAGGTCGAAGATCGCGACCTTCGCGCCGTTGGCGGCCAGCATCTGCGCGGTCGCCTTGCCCAGGCCCGATGCGCCGCCGGTGACGATGGCGGCGATGTTCTTCATGTCCATATGCTATCCCCCTTCAGACCAGTTCGACGGCCATTGCGGTGGCTTCGCCGCCACCGATGCAGAGGCTGGCGAGGCCGCGTTTGAGCCCGCGATTTTCGAGCGCCGCGATCAGGGTGGCGAGGATGCGCGCGCCCGATGCGCCGATAGGGTGGCCGAGCGCGGTGGCCCCGCCATTGACGTTCAGCTTGTCGGCCGGAATGTTCAGCTCCTTCGCCGCGATCATGGCGACGACGGCGAAGGCTTCATTAACTTCGAACAGATCGACATCATCGACCGACCAGCCCGCCTTTTCCAGCGCCTTGCGCATGGCGGGGACCGGCGCGGTGGTGAATTTTGCGGGCTCATGGGCGTGTGCGGCGGTGGCGACGACGCGCGCGACGACCGGCAGGCCCAGCC
>NZ_AYOY01000201.1 GCF_000508185.1 Sphingobium sp. C100
GGCAGCGGGCCGGTCTTGATCTGGGGACCGGGCACGGGTTCGGGCTGGGGTTCTGGCGGATCAAGCTGGGGCGGCGATAGTGGCGGCGGATGGGGCGGCGGCGGTGGCGGCTTTTCCGGCGGCGGCAGCTTCGGCGGCGGCGGCGCGTCGGGGGATTGGTGATGCAGATTCATCTGACACAGGCCGACCATGAACTGGTTTCCGCCGCCGTTGCGGAGGCCGAAGCCCATACCTCCGGTGAGATCGTCACCATCGTCGCGCGGCGTTCGGACAGCTATCATGACGTGGGGCTGAGCTGGGCGGTGGCGGGAACGTTCATCGTCCTGGGCCTGGCCGCCGCCGTGCCCGGCTGGCTGCGCGACATGCTGTCCGCGCTGCTGCTGGACTGGGAGCATGAACTGCCCGACTGGGAACTGCTGACCGGACTGCTCGGCCTGCTGCTCCTCACCTTCCTCCTGATCCGCTATCTGCTGGCGATCATGCCGCTCCGAATGGTGATGACCCCGCGCGCCACCAGGGCGCGGCGGGTGCGGCGACGCGCCATCCTGCTGTTCCGCACCGCCGCCGAAGCCCGTACGCAGGGGCGCACCGGCGTCCTCATCTACCTCTCGCTCGACGAGCATCGCGCCGAAATCGTCGCTGACCGGGCGATCAATGAAAAGGTCGCGCCCGAAGCCTGGGGCGAAGCCATGGCCGCCTTGATCGACGCGATCCGTGCCGATCGCCCCGGCGAAGGCCTGGCCGAAGCGGTGCGACAGGTGGGCGCCGTGCTCGCCCCTCATTTCCCCCGCGCCCATGACGACATCAACGAACTTCCCGACAGGCTGATCGAATTATGACCGACCCGGACCGTGATGCCCCCGAAAACGTGATGTGGGCGGGCCGCTTCATCACCGCCAAGACGCGGGGCAAATGGGAATATGTGTCCCGCTCGCGCGGTATTCACGCCGCCGTCATTCTGGCGATCGACGAAGCGGCCGATGGTCGCCACGTCCTGCTGGTCGACCAATATCGCGTGCCGCTAGGCCGCCGCTGCATCGAATTGCCCGCCGGGTTGGTCGGCGACGAGGAAGAGGGTGAAGAGGCCAGCCTGGCCGCCGCGCGCGAACTGGAGGAGGAAACCGGCTACCGCCCCGACCGGCTGGAAAAACTCGGCGATTTTTGCAGCTCGCCGGGCATGGTCTCCGAAGGCTTCACCCTGTTCCGCGCCCATGGCCTCACCCGGACCGGCGAAGGCGGCGGCGTGGCGGAGGAGGACATCAATGTCCACCGCGTGCCGCTCGACCGTATCGCCGAACAGGTCGCCGCCTGGCGCGCGCAAGGCTATGCGATGGACGTGAAGCTGCTCCTGCTGCTCGGCGCGGGCATGATGGCGTAAGCGGGCGCCGTCACGGCACCCGATACCAGTCCGCCACCCGCTCCAGCGCCAGCGTCAGCACCAGCTTGCCCGCCCGGCTCGGCCAGCCCAGCGCCTTTTCCGCCGCCACCAGCCCCTCGCCCGCGCAGGCCACGCGCCAGAGAATGTCGGACAGGCCCGGCCCCGCCGCCCGGATCGCGCCGTCGAACCGCGCGCGCGCGGACAACTGCGCTACGGTGGGATCGATCCCCCTCGCGGCCGCCCGACGACCGCCCGCGCGCGGGCCCGCGTCCCAGCGCATCGTCACTCGCGCGCCCAGCCCCGCTTTCTCCCAATCGGCGCGCAACATATCTCCGGCGAGATAATGGCGCTCGCTCAGGCGGCCGCGCGCGTGGAGCCACGAGAGCGGCGATTCGCCCAGATGAACCAGCACCGTCTGTGACGCGCCGTCCGGCCCCTCGATCACCTGTTCGACATGATTGGCCATCCGCGCCTCCATTGTTAGGGAATCAGCAAGGCAGGACTTGCCACGCGGGATAATCTGTAGGAAAGAGAAAACCAAATAGGTTATTCAACGAGGCGCCATGATTACCCGCATCCGGGAGGTTCGAAAGGCCAAGGGGCTGACGCTGGAACAGGTCGGCGCGCTATGCGATCCGCCTACCACTGCTCAAACGATCGGGCGGCTGGAAACCGGAACCCGCACCGTCTCGGTCAAATGGCTCAATCGCATCGCCCGGGCGCTGGGCGTCACCAGCGCCGAACTGGTGGCGCTGCCGGGCCAGAGCGAAATCACGGTGGCCGCGCTGCTGGGGCCGGACGGCGCGCGCGCGCCCACCCGCACCCTTGCCTTTCCGCCGCTGATCGCATCGGACGGCATGGTCGGCGTGCATGTCGGCGCCAGCATCGGCGATTATCGCGCCGGCGACGCCATCTGGTGCCGCCGCATCGCGCCGGATGAGTATGCCGGCGCACTCAACCGCGACATATTGCTGCCGCGACCGGCCGGCCGCTTCCTCTTTGGCCGGCTCATCGGCCGCGAAGGCGACCGGCTGCAACTGCTGCCGCTGGGTTCCGGCACGCGCCAACTGGTGCTGACCGACCCGCCCTGGGCGGCGGTCGCCGAACAGCTCGTCCGACGCCTCTAGCCATTCCGTCTCTCCGCGCTTAACCATGCGTCAAAGCTGTGCATCGAAAGAGGGGCCATGACACTCAACGTCCTTACGCTGTCGACCCTCTTCCCCGACATGAGCCGGCCCAATTTCGGCGTGTTCGTGGAACGGCAGGCGCGCGAACTCGCCAGCCGGCCGGAAGCCGACGTGACCGTGATCGCGCCTGTCGGCCTGCCGCCCTGGCCGCTTTCGCTCACCGGCCGTTACGCCCCGCTGCGCGCGCTGCCGCGCAAGGAGCGGTGGCGCGAATTGACCGTCTATCGCCCGACGTTCCGCATCATTCCCAAAATAGGCGGTCGCGCCAATGTCGGCGCCATGACCCGCGCGATCCTGCCGCTGGTCCGGCGCCTTCACGCGGAAAAACCCTTCGACGTGATCGACGCCAGCTTCTTCTTTCCCGACGGCCCGGTCGCACGGCGCCTGTCGAAAGCGCTGGGCATCCCCTATTCCGTCAAGGCGCGCGGCGCGGACATTCATCATTGGGGCGTGCAGCCAGGGACGCGCAAGATGGTGCGCCAGGCGGCCGACGATGCGGCGGGCCTGCTCGCCGTTTCGGATGCCATGCGTCGTTCGATGGCCCGCATGGGCATCGATGCAGCCAAGATCCGCGTTCATTACACCGGCGTCGATCTCGACACGTTCGAGATATTGGATCGGTCCACGGCCAAGGCGGCGCTTGATTTCAACGGTCCGGTGGTGCTCAGCGTCGGCGCGCTCATCCCGCGCAAGGGCCAGGAACTGCTGGTCCGCGCGCTGCCGCAATTGCCCGACGTCACGTTGCTGCTGGCGGGACAGGGGCAATATCGGCGGACGCTGGAGACGCTGGCGATGGACCTGGGCGTGGAGCGGCGGATCGGCTTCCTGGGCTCGGTGCCGCATCACAAGCTGCCGCGCATCTTCGCGGCCGCCGATGTCATGGCGCTGCCCTCCGAATCGGAGGGGCTCGCCAATGCCTGGGTCGAATCGCTCGCCTGCGGCACGCCGATCGTGATCAGCGACGTGGGCGGCGCGCGCGAACTGCTCGACCGGCCCGAAGCGGGCAAGATCGTCGATCGCGATCCCGACGCGATCGCCGCCGCGATTCGCGCCATTCTCGACAATCCGCCCGCGCAGGCCGCGGTGCGGGAAACAGCGCTCCGCTTCACCTGGCGGGCCAATGGCGACGCGCTGCTCGCGCATCTTCAGGACATAGCGGCGTCCGGCTGATCGCCCATCGGCAACAGGCGGGCGCGCCCGTCCGCGGTCGGGAAACGGCCTTCATCGAACGGCAATTCCCCCCATCGCCACGGCGTCAGCTCCGCATAAGCGGGGTTCGAAATGGGCGCGTGCCGCTTGAGGTTGAGCAGCCGCGCGCCATCGTTGCGATAGGCGGTCAGCCGCACATGCTCGCGATAAATGTCGGCTGGCCGCTCATAGTGAAAGGCATCGCCCCACCCCATGGCCTGCGCGATTCGGGTCAGCATCCACCAGTGCGGCCGCGCCTCGCCCGGCAGGTCGAACAGGCGGCGCTGGCGGCTCACCAGCCGGTCCATGCCCGTCACCGTCCCCTCCTTCTCGATCCAGGCGGCGGACGGGAGCAGGACGCTCCACCCCTCGCCCATCGCATCCATCCGTTCGGTCGCGCGAATGGAAAGCGGCACCAGCGACCGCGCTTCGTCCAGCCACTGCGTCGCGGCGGGATCTGCCCCGATGCTGATGAGCGCGCGGATCTGTCCATCCCGCATCGCGCGCAGCATCGCCGCGCCATCCAGCCCCGGCCCCTCGACCAGCGCCCGCGCACCCCAAAAGCGCGTCGCGCTGGCCCGCGCCTCGTCATCGAACCCCCTGTGCGCGGCGAGGCTGTCGGCCATGCAACCGACTTCGCGCGCGCCCATGCCGTTCGCCGCCCGACCAAGCGCGAACGGCCCCGCGCCCACACGCCCGATCCGCCCGGTCGCGAGATGAAGGTTGAGCATCGCCCCCGCAACATCGCCATCCTCTCCGCTGAACAGGGAAAGACTCCGGTCATCCGCCGCCCATTGGTCGTAAAAGTCGCGGATTATGGCGGGGGAGAGGCCACAGGCCCGCGCTACCGACCAGATGTCGTGACCCGGCCGCAATCCTTCCCAGAACCCCTTGGGGACCGCGACGCTGCGCGCCAGAAAGTCCTGCTTTACTGTCCCGCTATCATGGCAATGCAGCAACAGCCCGCGCAGCAGCGGCGCCATGCCCGCCGCCGCAACCGGCAGGTGCAGGTCAGGGTCCAACCCCTGTTCCTCGCCCGCCGGGGCAATCAGGATCAGCGCCGCGCCCGTGTCGCCACGCGCCGCCTGCACCCGGTCGATCAGCACGGGATGCTCGCGCATCGCCCCGCCGCCCAGCAGCAGGATCGTGCCCGCCCGGCTCACATCCTCATAGCTGGTGGCCATCACATCCTCGCCAAAGGCGGCGCGCTGGAGCGGACCGATCGCGCCACGCCAAGGCGCATGAATATGGGCCGAACCGAAAAAGCCTTTCATCAGCTTGTTGGCGACATAATAATCCTCGGTCAGCAGCCCGCCGCCGACATGCAGCGCGATGCTGCCTGGACCATGGCGCGTCAGAACGGCCGCCAGCCGCCGCGCCAGCATGGCGATGGTCCGGTCCCACCCCTGCCGGCGCCCGTCGACCAGCGGATGGAGCAACCGCCCTTCCAGCGACAGGCTGTCATGCAGTGCCTGCACGCGCGCGCAGAGCAGACCACCATTGGCCGGATGGGTCGCATCGCCCTCCAGCCGCAGCTCGCGCTCCTCGTCGGTGACGGCGCGAATGCCGCAACCCACGGCGCACTGACCACAGAGGCTCCGCACGATCGCCATGGTCAACAGGATTTCCGGCCGCGATCCATCATGAAAACGCCCCTAGCCTATTGAAGCGGCGGATAAAACTATCCGCCTGCTTGCCCTGCCAAGGCGGGATCGGCACATTGTCGCCATGATGATCCTTCTGCTTCGCGCGCTTGCCCTGCTCTCCCTCCTCTGCGCGCCGATGGCGCAAGCCGCCCCTGACAGGCGCGGGCCGCTGCTGCTGGCGGCGGCGAGTATGCAGGAAGCGATGACCGCCGCTGCCGACGCCTGGGCTGCGCGCGGTCATCCTCGTCCCGTCCTGTCCTTCGCCGGCTCCTCCGCCCTCGCCCGACAGATCAAGGCCGGGGCGCCCGCCGACCTGTTCCTGTCGGCCGACGAGGACTGGATGAATGACGTGGAGCGCGCCGGCCTCATCATGCGCGGCACGCGTGCCGACCTCGCCGGCAACCGTCTGGTGCTTGTGCGCCCGGCGAAGGGGCGCGTGTCGCTGCGGGTCGGGCGCAACATGCCGATCGCGCGCGCGCTGGGCCGCGGACGGCTGGCCATGGCCAATCCCGACAGCGTACCCGCCGGCAAATATGGCAAGGCCGCGCTCACCGCGCTCGGCGTCTGGCCGTCGGTCGAAGCCAGGGTCGCGCGCGCCGACAATGTCCGGGCCGCGCTGGCATTGGTGGAGCGCGGCGCCACGCCGCTGGGGATCGTCTATGCGACCGACGCGCGCGCCAGCCGCAGCGTGGCGGTGGTCGGCACTTTTCCGGCCTACAGTCACGCGCCGATCCGCTATCCGCTGGCGCGACTGGCCACCAGCCGAAACCAGGACGCCGAAGCCTTTCGCCGCTTCCTGCTGTCCGCGACCGGCCGGTCGATCCTGGCCCGCTACGGCTTCAGCGCGCCCTGACACCTCACTTCTGACAGGCGACGATCGCGGCGATCACCGCCAGCGTCTCCTGCGGGTCGCGCACCCGTACCGTGTCGAGGCCCAGCTGCTTGGCCGGATAGTCATTGCCGCCCGGAAAAATGGCGTCGCCGATGAACATCATCGCATCGAGCGCAATGCCGCTCACATCGCGCAGCTTCTTGAGGCCATAGCCCTTGTCGACCCCTTCGCGCGTGATGTCGATGGAAGTGGCCCCGCCCATGTTGATCGACAGGCCCGGCAGGCGCTGGCGCAGATCGGCCTGAATCACCTTGCGCTTGGCGAAATCGGGGTCCCACACCTCCTTGGCGTGGATGGGGGCCTGCTGGCCAAGCGCGGAAAAGGTGATCTGGCTACCGCGATCCTCGATCCGCTCGCCCCAGGTCTGTTCCGGCACGAAGCCGGTCGCTTCCAGCGCCGCGTCGAACGCCTCCAGAATGGCCGCCTTCTGTGCCGGATCGAACAGTTCGGCATAGACGGGACTCCAGCCGCCATCCTTGTGGGTGTAGAGTTTGGTGCCCGTCGTCGGCATCAGCCACAGTCGCGACACATCCGCCCTTGCGGGCAGCCGGCTTGCCACCTGCTTGTCGAATTGCGGCCAGTCGCCGCCCGAAATCACCGCGACATGCGCCACTTGCAACAGGTCGGCCAGCGCTTCGCCCATCACGTCTTCCAGCGGCTGCTTGCTGTCCGCCAATGTTCCGTCGAGGTCGAAGGCGATCAATGATTTCATGCACCCGTCCAATCGCAAAGATATTGGCAAAGCCCAGCGCCGCGCACCCGGTGGCGCGGCGCTACACCAGCATCGCCACCGTCCGCAACCATGCTGTCCCCTACAGCCGCTTTCTTGACGCGCGCGCGCTTATCGCCCACCCCTCACGCCATGGATTTCGCCCTGTCGCCGCAGGACTGGACCGTCATCGGCCTGTCGCTCAAAGTCAGCCTGGTCGCGGTCGCGGCCATGCTGCCTGTCGCCTTTGCCCTCGCCTGGATATTGGCGCGCTGGCGCTTTCCGGGCAAGTTGCTGCTCGACGCGCTGGTGCATCTGCCGCTGGTGGTGCCGCCGGTCGTCACGGGCTGGCTGCTGCTGCTGCTCTTTGGCATCAACGGGCCGATCGGCAGCCTGCTCGACCGATGGTTCGGCATCACCCTGTTGTTCCGCTGGACCGGCGCGGCGCTCGCCGCCGCGATCATGGCGATGCCGCTGATGGTGCGCGCCATGCGCCTGTCGATCGAATCGGTCGACCGGCGGCTGGAACAGGCGGCGCAGACGCTGGGCGCCTCCCCCCTGCGCACCTTCCTGTCCATTTCGCTGCCGCTTTCATTGCCCGGCGTGCTGGCGGGCGCGATGCTGGGCTTTGCTCGCTCCATCGGGGAGTTTGGTGCGACCATCACCTTCGTCTCCGACATTCCCGGCGAAACCCGAACCTTGCCGATCGCCATCTATGCCGCGCTCCAGGTGCCGGGGGCTGAAGCCGCGGTCAGCCGCTTCGCCGTCATTTCCGTGCTGCTCTCACTTGGCGCCCTCCTGATGTCCGAACTGCTCGCCCGGCGGGTCGCGAAGGGACGGATGCCCCATGTCCTTTGACATTGCCGTGCGCCGCCGCCTGGACGGACGGGACATCGCCCTCACCTGCCGGGCCGACGCCCGATTGATCGCGCTGATCGGGCCATCGGGCGTTGGCAAGACCAGCATCCTCAACATGGTCGCCGGCCTGCTGACCCCGGATGAAGGCCATGTCGCCATCGGCGGAGAACGGCTGTTCGACCGCGCGGCCGGCATCGACGTGCCACCGGCCGACCGTCATGCCGGCTATCTCTTTCAGGATCTGCGCCTGTTCCCGCACATGCGGGTGGAGCAGAATCTGCGCTATGGCCGCCGCCCAGGCGGCAACCTTTCGCAGGATGAGGTGCTGACCTTCCTCGGCATCGGCCACCTCCTCCACCGGATGCCCGCGACCCTCTCGGGCGGCGAGGCGCAGCGGGTGGCGATCGGCCGGGCGCTGCTATCGGCGCCGCGCTTCCTGTTGATGGACGAACCGCTTTCCGGTGTCGACCGCGCCCGCCGCGATGACATCCTGGCTTTGATCGAACGGCTGCGCGACGAAATGCGCCTGCCGATCCTCTACGTCACCCACGACATGCGGGAAGCCGAGCGGCTGGCCGACCTGATCGTCGAGATGCCCGGCGGATGAGCCGACCGGCCTCGAAAGGTCGTGACAATGGCCCAAATGGCCGCCATCAGGAACGCGAAGCGACCGCAGCAGCAAGAGGATGAGACGCTGAGCCGCCTGGACGACAAGCAGAGTTCGACCGATCCGGCGATCGAGCGGCGGCTCGACAAGCTGGAAATGATGATGGCCGACAGCATCAGCCGACTGGACCGGTTGCAGCACCTGGTCGAACTGGTCATGGCCGAATGCCAGGCCCGCCGTCTCGACCACGCCGCCAGGCCCGAAGGCGGCACGCGCTGGTCGGCCGCCGGCTTTCCCCTCCTTGCCCGCAACCACCCGGTCGATTTCAGTTCCGACACCGTCCCCGACGCCGACGCCGCCAATCCCGACGACTATCTCGCCAGCGGCTGGTTCGTGCGCGAACCCTGGGGCGTGTGGGGCCGCGACGCGATCCAGGGCATCCGTTTCGCGCTGGACGATTATCGCGGCGGCTACGTCACCGTCAGCCTGTCGCTGCAATGTTTCGTGCCGCCCGGCGCGGAGCGTCCCGCGATCGACATCAGCGCCAATGGCTATTTCCTCGGTACGCACCGGCTGGGCGCGATGCTCCAGATCGTCAAGCTGCGCCTGCCCCCGTCCTGCATCGGCGACGGCGACATCCTGCTGCAATTGCAGCATGAAGCGCCGCTGTCCCCCGTTTCCGCCGGCGCCAGTCCAGACCCGCGCATCCTGGGCGTCGGCCTTGCATCGCTGGACGTGAGCTAGCCCCACATGGTTTGCCTGTATCGCGACAAAAGACGTTTGGACCTCGCTTGGGCCGCAAGCACCAGGAGCCAGAGGCCAAAGGAGTCTCCCTATGCATGATCACCCCGCCTTTCACTCGCGCTTCGGCGGGTTATGGATCGACCGGGCCGACTGGCGCCAGCAGGTGACGGCGCGCCATCTGAACCCCGCCCAGGCGGCGCAGGTCGAATTTTTCGCTGAAAATGGCTTCATCATCTTTGAAGGCGCCGCCGCCCCGGAGAAGGTCGATGCCTTCCGGGACCGGATCATGACATCGTTCCGTGAAGGCAATCCCGACGTCCGCTATCAACGGCATGGGTCTCATGTCGTGCAACCGCTGGACGGTCCGGCCGACAGGCTGGGCGTGCGGATCGTCGATTCCTTCGTTCCCTTCCAGGAAGCGCTCGATCTTTTTTCCTCACCCGAATTGCTCGCCTTCTTCCAGCTGATTTTCGATGCCAACCCGTTGCTGTTCCAGAGCCTGAGCTTCGATCAGGGATCACAGCAAGGCCTGCATCAGGACACGGCCTATGTCGTGGTCGATCGGCCGATCGAACTGGCCGCCTGCTGGATCGCGCTGGAGGATGTCAAACCGGGCGCAGGCGAACTCATGTATGTACCGGGCAGCCACCGCCTGCCCGATTGGGATTTCGGCAGCGGCAACAAACATTGGGATTCCATGACCGATGGCGCGGAAACCCATGAAAAATGGGCGCGCCATCTGGTCCAACATGCCAAGGAAAGCCCTCATGGCTTGCAATATTTCTTCCCGAAAAAGGGCGACATATTGGTGTGGCACGCCGACCTCGCCCATGGCGGCGCGCCCGTGATCGATCCTGCACGCACTCGCCAGAGCCTTGTGGGTCATTTCTGCCCGCAGGGCCGCACTCCTCATTTTTTCAACACCGACCCCCATTTATCGACCGTCCGCCACCATGGCCCGCTGGCCTATTGCAGCCAGCATTATGACCTGTCGCGGCAGGCGCGGGCGCGCGCCGGCAGGACGCCCGGTCCACAACGGAAACAGGACGGCTTCCTGTCCAGCCTTGCCGCTTTCCGCAACGCAATGCGAAACCGCTCATCCTGATTGCGAAGCGACGGCCTTTGCGGCTAGTGCTGCCTTGGGCGCGAAAAAATCATGCTGTTTTGGAGCGGAAACGAGTCAATCCGACGCATATTATTGTGCATGTCAGCGAGGGAGCGAAATAGAGGCGCATGGCCAATCTGATCATTACGGGAGGCGCCGGTTTCATCGGCGCGAATTTCGTCCGCCACTGGCGCAAAATATCGCCCAATGACGGCATCGTCGTGCTGGACGCGCTGACCTATGCCGGTAATCCGGCCAATATCGCCGATGTCCCCGACGTAACCCTGGTCGAAGGCGATATTTGCGACACCGCGCTGGTGTCCCGATTGATGGCCGACCATGACGTCGACACCATCGTCCACTTCGCCGCCGAAAGTCATGTTGACCGGTCGATCACCGGCCCTGACGCATTCGTCACAACCAATGTGATCGGCACCCACAGCCTGCTCAAGGCCGCGAAGACCGCTTGGCTGGATCAGGGCACCGGCCGGCCACATCGGTTCCACCATGTGTCCACCGACGAAGTCTATGGCACGCTGGAACTGGACGATCCGGCGTTCAGCGAAACCACGGCCTATGCGCCCAATTCGCCTTATTCGGCGTCAAAGGCCGGGTCCGACCATCTGGTGCGCGCCTACCATCACACCTACGGGCTGGAAACGACCACCAGCAACTGCTCGAACAACTATGGTCCCTACCAGTTTCCCGAAAAACTGATCCCGCTGTTCACGCTCAACGCGCTGTCGGGCAAGAACCTGCCCATCTATGGCGACGGCATGAACATCCGCGACTGGCTGCATGTCGAAGATCATTGCATCGGCATCGAACTCATCCTGCGCAAGGGGCGGATCGGCGAAACCTATAATGTCGGGGGCGGCCAGGAATTGCCGAATATCGAAGTGATCCGGGAGATCTGCCGCGGCGTCGATGAAGCCTTCGCCCGCAATCCGGCGCTGGCCGCGACCTTCCCCGATGCGCCCGCTGCGCAGGGTCGCCCCTCCAGCGACCTCATGACCTATGTGCAGGACCGCAAGGGCCATGACCGCCGCTATGCGATCGACGAAACCAAGATCCGCAGCGAATTGGGCTATGCCCCGTCGCGCGATTTCCCGCAGGGTTTCGCCGACACGCTGAACTGGTTCCTCGACAATCAGGACTGGTGGCGGCCGCTGGTGGCGCGGGCTGCGCTGGTCGCCTGAGACCTTCCTTGCGTTGAACATGCCGCCCCAGGCAGGCCCCTTCAGGACCATCGATGAAACTCGACATTATTATTCCTGTATATCGAAATGTCGAAATGGTCCGGGCCTGCCTGGAGTCGTTGACCCGGCATCTGGATGAAATCAGCGCCTTCAGCCCCAAGCTGATCGTCATCAACGATTCCCCTGATGACGAAGAGGTCGAAACCTATCTGAAGGACTGCCAGGCCGCCGGCCGGATCGACATCCATATTCGCAACCCGGAAAATCTGGGTTTCGTCAGGAGCGTGAACAAGGGACTGGTGATCGCGAAAAAGGATGGGGCGGCCGCGCTGCTCGTCAACAGCGACACACTGACCTACCGCGATACCCTGGCCGAAATGATGGCCGTGCTTCAGGCGGACCCGCAGATCGGCTTTGTCTGCCCGCGTTCCAACAATGCCGCGCTCGCCACTTTCCCGCCGGCGCCCCACAATCTGTCGGGCATCGCGACCACGCCCGAAATCTGCCACATCGCCTGGGAATCGGTCTATCGCTACTTGCCGCGCTACACGTTCGCGCCGACGGCGGTCGGCTTCTACCTGCTCATATCACCGCAGGTCATCACCAATTTCGGCTATCTCGATGAAGCCTTCGGGGTCGGCTATGAGGAAGAAAATGACCTGGTGATGCGCGCGGGCAAGGTCGGCTATCGCGCCGTCCTCGCCAACCATGCCTTTGCCTATCATGCAGGTTCGGCGTCGTTCAAATTGCACGAGATCGACTATAAGGGGCAGCAGCAGGACAATCTGCGCATGATTGACGCGCGGCATCCCGAATTTTTGCCGCTGGTCTGGGGGTTTGAAGGCTCGGCGGAATATCGCGCGACCAGCCAGATCGCCAATCTGGTGCCGACCAGTGACGGCAAGCTGAAGATGGCCCTCAACCTGCTCAGCATCGGCCATCATCACAATGGCACCAACGAACTGATCGTGAACTTCATCCGCTGGTGCGACCGCCACCCGCATGAGGATTTCGAAGTCCACATCATTTGCAAGCGATCGGTCGCCGAATTCCACAAGCTGGACAAGCTCAATCATGTGCGGCTGCGCACGGACGTCACGCCCGGTTACGCCATCGCCATTTTCTTCGGCCAGCCCTTCGACCTCGATCAGATCAACATCATGGAGCATCTGGCGCCGATCAACATCTATGGGATGCTGGACGTCATCGCGCTCGACTGCGGCTATCTGCGCGGCAGCAACAATGTCCAGGCGCTCTGGTCCTATGTGGCGCGCAACGCCAATGGCATCTTCTACATCAGCCAGTTTGCCGAGGACACGTTCCGGCATCGTTTCGCGCGCCAACTAAGGGCCGAAGCCCACACCCGGCTGCTGCCCACACGCCCGTCCGCCTATGCGCCGCGCTATGAAGGGCTGGAACCGCGACGCGACCACGCATTGGTGCTGGGCAATCATTTCGCGCACAAGGCCTCGAACAGCTCCGCGCGCATTCTGGCCGAAGCGATCCCCAGCCTGGCCGTCGTCGTCCTGGGCCAGGGCGGTGAGCAGATGCCGTCCAATGTCCGCCAACTGCACGCCGGGGTCATCCCCGACGAACAGATGAACGACATTTTCGCATCCAGCAGCGTCATCATTCTGCCTTCCTATTATGAAGGGTTCGGCATATCGCTCATGCACGCCATCGCCCTGGGCAAGCCGGTGGTCGCGCGCGACATTCCCGCCACCCGGGAAATTCTGGCGACCTTCACGTCGGTCGAGGGCGTCTTTCTCTATTTCGATGATCAGGGCCTGCCCGACGCCGTGCGCAAGGCCGTCGAATGTGGCCAGTCACAGATAGTCGAAGGCGGCTGCATCGACTGGGACGACTGGTCGAGGGATTTGTTCACCTTCGCCGCCGGCCTCATCGAGCGGCCGGACCTGTGCGGGCGGCTGATGGACCGGCTTGAAGATGGCGATACGCTGCGACAGCGCTATGGCAATACCGACCGGACGGCCGCACCGCCGGCTCCCGCGGCTGACATGCCGACCGATGCGAAACCCGTCGCTCGGCCTCAGCGGGCCACGCCGATGCCTGTCGCCGCCAATCTCTTCCCCCCCGCGACCGTGGATCTTCCGGCGATCATCGCGCTGGACGGCGACGCCTTCGTGGAAAGCTTCTACCGGCAGATACTTGGCCGCCGCGCCGATCCGGCGGGCCTTGAACATCATAGGAATCTGCTGAACAGCGGCGTCACCAAGGAAGACATGCTGCGGTCGATCATGAACTCGCCCGAGTTCAAGGACCGACGGGCGACCGTCACCGTGATCGGCCCAGAATTGCTCAACAAAAAGGTAAAAGGGCTTCGTAAATTGCTGTCGCGCGGATGAAGGATCAACGAATCTGCCGCCGCCGTCATCGTCGCGCGACAGGGTGAACAAAGGACTTGACCACCTGCCTGCCGCCGCTTATCTGCGGCCTCCCGAGCGGGACACCGCTTACGATCGATGCCCGATCGTCTAATGGTAAGACTACGGACTCTGACTCCGTCAATCGAGGTTCGAATCCTCGTCGGGCATCCAGCTTTTTCCACCATGCCGCTTCTCAAGCTTCGCGTCGCCGGCCCAACGTTCGCCTGCTCCATCAGCGATGACGACCTGATCTTGCCGCTCATGGCCGGTTGGATTTGGATAATGCGTCGATGACAGGGCCGTCACCGCTGCCATCGAACGCGTCTCACTAAGCGGCAATCAGGCTCCGCACCGCCAGATCGGCTTCATGCTCGCGCGCCTTGCCCAGCTCATAGCGGGCCTGCATCCGCATCAGCGTCTCGGCCTTCACGCCAAAGGCATGTTCAAAACGGATCGCCATATCGGCGGAAAGGGCGGCCCGCCCGTTGAGAAGCGAACTGATCGACTGCCGACTGACACCGAAAGCCTCAGCCAGATCGTTGATCGAAACGCCATGCGCCTCGACAATCTGGGTCTTGAGCCACGTTCCGACACGATCGCCGGTCAGGGGGTGAAGACCGTAGTTCGGTGGCGTCGAAAGCTCGTCCAGCGTCTCGGCATCGATGATGAAGTTGACCATCTTAAACGGCCGTTCCTCCAGATCGCCGGGCAGCCCCTTGGGCTTGCCTGTCTCGACAAACCGCCATAGCGCCTCGTGGCTGATACTCTCGATCTCCCTTTATGGAGAGTATCGCTTTACATGGCGCATTGCGCTATTGGAAATTCAGGTGTGTTGGCCCTCTGGCCCCGCCAATCTGACGCACCACCGCGTCATGCCGCGCTGCCACGCACGACGTCCATGGTCCGGCGGCGGCGGCGCGATGGACGCGGCAGCGGCAGCACTTCGGACGGGTCTTTCTCCAGCCGCTCGACGGCATTGTCGACCAGCAGTTGCAACCCCTCTTCGCTCAACAGGCCGCCGCGGATGAGGCAGCGGTCTTCCAGCACCCGGCGGAAGGCGGAATAGAGCGCCATGTCCGGCTGGCGCGGCGCCGCCCAGAAATTGTCGAGGCTCGTCTGATGGACGATGCCCGGCACCTTGTAGACGGCATGACCCAGGACGACGACCGGCTTGCCGCTGTTGAGCGCCAGCGTGCCGACCGTGCTGTTGACCGTCACGACGCCCAGCGATTTCTGCACGACGTCGGCAATGTCCCAGTCGGACAGATAATGAACGCGGTCAGCCACGCCATAATGGGCGGCCAGCCGTCGCGTCAGCCGGCTCCAGGCCACCAGTCCGGGATCGAGCGGATGCCGCTTCACCAGCAGCGACACGGCCGGCGGCGCATGTTCGGCAAAGCTCTTGATCACGAAGCGCAAGGCAGCCCGCATATTGCCAAAGGGCGAATGGACGCGAATCTGATAGTCCGAATTCAGCTGCAAGGGCAGCGTGAAATAGGGCTTGTCCTTGATCGCGTCCCACACCGCCACCGATCGCTCGGCCTCCCCCTGCCGCATCAGCAGCTTCCAGCACCAGGCCACCGATTCCAGCAGGAAACTATGCGGTCGATGCGTGCGATAATAAGGGAAATAGGGCCGCATCAACGCGGAGGACAGGCCGTTGCGCATCGTGTTGCGCGCGCGCGCCTTGAACGTGGAGGGCACCGGCGGCCGCACCTCTTCCTGGGCCGGCAATCCCGCCGCCTGGTCCAGATACCATTGCGGATCGAGCGGCAGGGTCGAATTGCCGTTCACGCCATCATCCTGCAACGTCAGGAAGTCGGGCCGGATATAGCCTTCCTCCATGCAATGGACGCGCAAGCCCCGCAGCCGCGCCATGCCGTGCGCCGAAGTATGGTAGGGCCGGCAATCGCCATAGAGGATGAGGTCGGTCACGCCATGGTTGACGACGAAATCATCGAAGAAGAGCGGCCAGTTGCGAAAAGTGCCGCGATAATCGGTGGCCTCGCCTGGCCAATCCACCTTGTCGCCGCCATTGATATTGATGCGCAGCGCATGGTGGCCCCGCGCCCGCAGCGCGTCGGCCAGCATTGCAAAATAGGGGCCATGCGGTCCCTGTAGAAACAGGAAAGTCTTTACCTGCGGTTCAGCCATGAAGAAACTCTGCGAACAAGGTCATAAATCTTCGTAGCTTCCCCTGTATTGTCCGCAACCTGATAAGCCATGTCGTCGGCGGCGTCGACCCGTTGCCCATGCGTTCGACCATCACTTCAGGCCCACAAGGCAGTCGCGTCACCGGATCCAGATAGCGAGGATAGAGAATGAGGGCGGCCGCTACAAGCTGGTCGAGGGTCAGCGCGCGCCCCCGCGCGGGGCCGGGCTTCGCCAGATCGCGCGTCAGCCCCCAGCCGGCGTAGAAGGGCATTCCGTGCACCGTAACCCGGCATCCGCGCATCAGCGCCTCGAACCCGGTCAGCGATGACAGGACATGCACCTCGTCCACCGCCTGCGCCAGTTGCATCAACGGCGCGCCGCTGTCGATCGCATCGGCATGGGCCAGAACGGCGCTATCGGTCAGATGCCCCTTGCGGTGGCCCGCCTGCACGTCGGGATGCGGACGATAGATGATCCAGGCATCGGGCTCGGCCCGCCGCACCCGCGTCAGAAAGTCCAGATTGCCGCTGACGCCCGCGCCGCCCAGACGCACGGACAGATCATCATCCACCTGCCCGACCGCCAGCACGGTGCGCCGCCCCTTGGGCAGTGCCGGCATGGCGCCGGGCTGCGCGCCATATTTGGTGACGCCCGACGAACAGATGCGCGCGCGCAGCCGGGCCGCACGCTCGACCAGCGCCGCCGGAAAATCATGGGTCGCCAGCATCGTTTCCAGGTCGTTGGCGGCCAGCGCATTATAGTAGATGCCGGTCCGGTCGACGACCACCGATCCGGGCGGATGGAGCGCGGCGCCCAGCCCGCGCGAACGGATGAAGCCATCCTCCACCCGCGCCACCGGCACGCCCAGCGCCGCCGCCTCCTGCGCCGTCGATGCCGGCACGCGCGATGGCCAGACGGCCAGCGCGCCCCCTTCCCGCCGCGCCTTGCGCAGGCCGCGCGCCGCCGACAGGAAGGGGGGCGAACGCACCCCGTCCCATAAAAAGGCGCGAATGGCCTCCCGCTTCCAGAACGCCATGCCGCTCGCCGCCGCCAGACCGCGATTGCCGTCCAGATGGCGCCGCCAGTCGGCCAGCTGCCCGATCGCGCCCGCCGCGTCGATGGGCAAGCCCGAAAAAGGATCGCGATACAGCGCTCCGGCGATCCGCGCCTTCAACAGCGCTCGCAATCGCGCCGGGTCGATCGGCGCGCCGTCGGGACCGATCACCGGCACGGACAGCAACCCGGCGACCAGCGCCCATTCATCCTGCTCGGCCGCGTGGACCGCCCGCACGCCCGCGATCGTCCCCCAGGGATCGCAATCGGGGGGCAATGTCCGTCCCCTGGGCGCCTCGCCAGCACCGGGCAACAATCCGATCTCGTGGGGATCTAAACCTGCAAGCGCCTCCGGCGCGACCGGCGTGCCGATCCGCAACAACAGGCTCAAGCCCACCGGACGCGCGCCCCAGAAACTGCCGCCCACCCTCGCCGCGCGCAGCAGGTCGATCACAGCGTCGGATACGTCGTCCGACGGCGGCGGTCCGTCCAGCGCCATGCTGACCGCCGCGAGGGACGGCGCGACTTGCGGAAAAGGCGGCGATCTCAGAAAAAAGCTCATGCGCGTCAGTCGACCGGAAGCGCCCGCTTGCCGGTCCATTCCGCCGCAGCCCGCAACTCCTTGTCCGGTGAATTCACCGCGCGCCGCATCATCATGCCCCTTCGCGCCCAGTCTTGGGCGGCGGCTCGCCTGAGGTCAAGGAACAGAAGCCGTTACTTCTTCGATCAGGTCGGTGACGATGTCGAAATAGTCGCGCCAGGTCGGCGCGCGCCAGTCGGCGATCCGGGCGATCTGCGCCACGCGCTCGGGCGAGTCCGGTCGGCTATAGGCGCAAATCGCCCGCATCCAGCCCAACCCGTCGAGCGGATCGAGATAATCGGGCGCATCCCCGCCCACCTCGCGATGGGCGACGATGTCGCTACAGATTACCGGCACGCCCGCGGCCAGCGCTTCCACCACCGGCATCCCGAACCCTTCGGCAAAGGAGGGCATCAGCATTGCGCGGGACTGCGCCACCAACGCCTGCATCCGGTTGTCGGACACCTCGCCCGCCTCGATCACATGCCCGCGCAGCGCCTCCGCCCGCTCGAGAATGTCGATCACATTCTCATTTTCCCAGCCGCGCCGGCCCACCAGCACCAGCAGGGGGGCGGCATCGCCCAGCCTCTCGACCAACCGGCGCCACACATTGAGCAGCAGCAGATGGTTCTTCCGCGGCTCGATGGTGGAAATATAGACGAAATAGGGCCGATCGGGCAGCGCCTCATTGCGCGCGCCGAAAATGTCGGGCGCATCCGCGCCGAAATGCGCGACCCGCACCGCGCGGCCATCCAGCCCCCGCTGCATATGCGGGGCAAGCGCGTCGATCGTCGCCTGGCTGTTGCCGATGATGCCGCTGGCATAGCGGTCGATCGACCGCACCCGCTTGCGATGCTCGTCCGCGCCCTGCGGCCGGGCATATTCGGGATGGCTCAGTGGAATGACATCATGGACCAGCGTGATCAGCCTGGCCCCTTCCGCCCGCAGGATCGCGCCGACCTGCGCATGATCGTCCAGATGGTGCGGCGACACCTGAAGGTAGATGCGCGGCTTCGTCGCGCGCGGCACGGGGCGCGGCCGGGTGGCGAACATATGGCGGATGACCGCGGCCTTGCCCTCTACCGCGTCGGCGGTCCGGGCATTGCGCCACTTGGCCGAGGTGAAGGCCAGAAACTGGCGGACGGCGGCGCTGCTCAACCGGCCATAATAGCCGCCGGCGGGGTGGACGGCGGCGAAGGCCAGCCGATCGGGCATCCGCTCCAGCAATTCGCGGGCATAGACATATTCGACCCGGTCGATCCCGGTGGGCGCCGGGTGGAACGCCCGCGACAGCAATCGCGAGACGTCCAATATAACTTCGCTCTCGCCGCGCTGCCCCAGGAAATTCTGGCTGGCGCGCTTGGAGCGCAGGGCCATTCGTGCACCGGGCGCATTGAAGGGACGCAAAGCCATGTCAGCGCCTGTCCCACAGGCCGGTCGCAAAGAAAAGGGGCATCAGAATTGCGCGCGGATCTCGTCGGCCAGCGCCTGCAACTCGGCCACATCCGCCTGTTTGCCCTGACCATGGGCGGCAAAGCCCTTGGGGTCGCCGGCCCAGCGCGGCAGGATATGGACATGCAGGTGGAAAATCGTCTGCCCCGCCGGCGCGCCGTTGAACTGCGCGATCTGGATGCCGTCGGGGTTCAGCGCCTTGCGAATGGCGGTGGCGACCTTTTTCGTGGTCGCCATCACCTGGGCCAGCGCCTCCTCCTCGACCTCCAGCAGGTTGCGCGCCTTCGACCATTTGGAAATGACCAGCGCATGACCGCGCGTCTGCGGCATGATGTCGAGGAAGGCGAGCGTCTCGTCATCCTCGTAGATCGTGGTCGAAGGGATCTTGCCCGCGATGATGAGGGCAAAGACATTCCCCTCGTCATAGATGCCGTCGAGGCTCATGGACGCCGCCCTCAGTTGGTGTAGCTGGCCGTGGTCTTAGCAGCCACTTCGTCCGCCGTCACGCCCGGCGCCAGTTCAACAAGCTTGAACGGGCTGTCATGGTCCGGGCGCTGGAACACGCACAGGTCCGTGACGATCATATCGACCACATTCTTGCCGGTCAGCGGCAGGGTGCAGGCCGGGATGAACTTGGGGTCGCCATTTTTGGATGTATGCTCCATCACGACGATGATCTTCTTGACGCCCGCGACCAGATCCATCGCGCCGCCCATGCCCTTGATCATCTTGCCGGGGATCATCCAGTTGGCGATGTCGCCATTTTCCGCGACCTCCATCGCGCCCAGCACGGTCAGGTCGATATGACCGCCCCGGATCATGGCGAAGCTGTCGGCGCTGGAAAAATAGACCGACTGCGGCAATTCGCTGATCGTCTGCTTGCCCGCGTTGATCAGGTCCGGGTCTTCCTCGCCCGCATAGGGAAAGGGACCGATGCCCAGCATCCCGTTTTCCGACTGGAGCGTCACTTCCACGCCCTGGGGAATATGGTTCGCCACCAGGGTCGGAATGCCGATGCCAAGGTTTACGTAGAAACCATCCTTGAGTTCCTTCGCCGCCCGCGCGGCCATCTCGTCACGAGTCCATGGCATCATTGCTCTCCTTGTGTCGGCATCCAGCGCCATTCCGGCGGAAAAATAGTGTCGATGTCACCGGCGATCGACGGGCCGTAGACCGGGTTTGGCATCAGGAACCAGCCCCGGCCCCACAGGGCCGAAACGCTGCCCTCAATGCCCTGCGCCGCCGCCAGGTCGCGCCGCTGGGCGAGCGGCACATCCTTGGCGTTGAACTGGTCGGAAAAGTCACCCAGATTGTCGCCCGCCATCGCTACGACGCAATAGCGCGCGGCGATCGTCGCGCGACGTTTGTCCTTTCCCGATCCGGCATCATCGTCGCCCTGAAGCAACAATGTGTCGCCATGCACGAAATGGCCCAGCCCTGCCGCTTCCAGTGCCGCGGCGGTCTGCGCCGCGCTGGCGGACGATCGGTTGGTGTTGACGACCGGCGTGATGCCCGCGGCGCGCAGCCGCGCCAACGCTTCCACAGCGCCAGGCATGGCGACCGGATGGCCCGTCCGTTCCCAGTCGGTCCAGACCGCGCGGTCATAGCCGCGCCCCGTGCGCGCCGCCCAATATTCGAAGCCGACATTCCACAGCAGCGTCTCGTCCGCATCGAACACGACCGCGCGCGGCTTGTCGCCACATGGCTGGAACCGCACGGCCGCCGTCGGCCCGCCCGCCAGCGG
>NZ_AYOY01000202.1 GCF_000508185.1 Sphingobium sp. C100
GCGGGAGGGCCGGCAGGCGGTCGGCCGGCAAGCGGGCGATCGTCGGATCGCAAGCCTGCCGGCGGATCGAGCCGCGCGGCTGGCCCCGCCAAGGCGGCGGGCGCGCGCCGGGGCGACAAGCCCGGCTTCAAGCCCGGCGCACCGGCTGCGGCCAAATCAGCGGCGGCAAAGCCCGCCGCGCCCCGGACCGCACCCAAGCCCGCACCCAAGCCCGCACCCGCCAAGGCCAGTGCCGCAAAAGCCAGTCCGGCCAAGCCCAGTCCGGCCAAGGGCGTGTCGCTCGACGTGCGCCAGTTCCGGGTCCAGGCCGACGATGACGGCATCCGCCTCGACCGCTGGTTCCAGCGTCATCTGCCCGATGTCGGCTTCAATATCGTGTCGCGCTGGTCGCGCACCGGGCAGTTGCGTGTCGACGGCGCGCGCGCCGCGCCGGGCGACCGCGTCGTCGAAGGACAGATGATCCGCGTCCCCCCCGCCGAGCCGAAGCCCGAAGTCGCCGACAAGCCCAAGCGCGTGCGGGTGATCGACCTGACGCCCGAGGAAATCGCCTTCGCGCAGGAGATGGTGATCCACCGCGACGCGCAGGCCATCGTCATCAACAAGCCGCCCGGCCTCGCCACCCAGGGCGGGACCAAGACCGACGAGCATGTCGACAAGCTGCTCGACGGCCTGTTGTTCGACGCGGAAACGCGGCCCAAGCTGGTCCACCGGCTGGACAAGGACACGTCGGGCGCGCTGCTGCTCGCCCGCACCAGCCGCTCCGCCGCATCGTTCGCCAAATCCTTTTCCAGCCGCACCGCACGCAAAGTCTATTGGGCGCTGGTGATCGGCGTGCCGTCGATCAACGACGGCATGATCGAATTGCCGCTCGCCAAGCAGCCGGGCACCGGCGGCGAGAAGATGCATGTGGATGAGGAAGAGGGGCTGCCCGCCCGCTCGCGCTATCGCGTGATCGAACGCGCGGGCAATCGCGCCGCCTGGGTCGAGCTGCAACCCTATACCGGCCGCACCCATCAGTTGCGCGTCCATATGGCGGCGATCGGCCATCCGATCGTGGGGGACGGCAAATATGGCGGCAAGGACTCGTTTCTGAGCGGCACGATCAGCCGCAAGATGCACCTTCATGCCCGGCGCATCCGGGTCGACCATCCCGATGGCGGGCGCGTCGACGTGACGGCCGAATTGCCGACGCATTTCGCCGCCAGCCTGACCGAACTCGGCTTCGACCTCAGCCTGGGCGACATGCCGCTGGATGACGAGATCGACCGGACGCCGACCCGCGAGGATGAGAAGAAATTCGCCCGCCAGCACGCCAAGCAGATCCGCAAGGGCCGCAAGGGCGAGCGCCGCTCGCGCGGATCGCGCTGAAGGAGGGGGCGGCATGAGCAACCGCCTGGTCGTGTTCGATTGCGATGGGACGCTGGTCGACAGCCAGCATAATATCTGCACCGCCATGACGCGTGCGTTCGAGGAGGCGAAGCTGACGCCGCCGGGCCGCCTGGCCATATTGGCGGTCGTCGGCCTGTCGCTGCCGATCGCCATGGCCCGGCTGCTGCCCGATACGGAAAGCGATTTTCACGATCATCTCGCCGAACGCTACAAATTCGCCTTCCAGACGCTGCGGCGCGAAAATGCGGTGTCGGAACCGCTTTATCCCGGCATTGCCGAACTGGTGATGGACCTGGACGCGGCGGGATGGCTGTTGGGCGTGGCGACGGGCAAGTCGGACCGGGGCCTGAACTTTTGCCTCACCCATCATGGCATCATCGACCGTTTCGTGACCTTGCAGACCGCCGACCGCCATCCGTCCAAACCGCACCCGTCCATGCTGCTGACCGCCATGGCCGAAGCGGGCGCGGCGCCCGAAACCACGGTGATGATCGGCGACACGAGTTTCGACATCGACATGGGGCTGGCGGCGGGCGCGCGAACGATCGGCGTCGGCTGGGGCTATCACCCGCCCCATGAACTGGTCGCGGCGGGCGCCCATGGCGTGGCGATGGACAGCGCACAATTGCGCCGCCATATCGACGCGCCATGACCGATCTTCCTCCCCCCCCGCCGCCCGTCGATCCCGACAAGGTCGCGCGCCAGCGCCATTTCGCCATCGGCCTGTTCCGCCTGTCGGGCGCGTTCCTCGTCATGTTCGGCTTTGTAGCGATCATGCAGCGTTTTTCCTGGGTGCAGGGGGACAAGGCCAAGGCGTTCGGCGCGATCATGGTCGTCACCGGCCTGTTCCAGTTCATCCTGGTGCCGCGCCTGTTGCTGGCGCTGTTCCGCAAGCGGCCGCCGCAATGAAGCGTTTCTATACGGACGTGACCGTCCTGCCCGAAGCCTCCGGCGTTGGCATCGCGCTCGACGGGCGGCCGGTGCGCACCCCCGCGCGGGCGCCCCTGCTGTTGCCGACCCCGGCGCTGGCGGAGGCGGTGGCGGCGGAATGGCGCGCGCAGGGCGACATGATCGACCCGGCGGCGATGCCCTTCACCGGTCTCGCCAACGCGGCGATCGACCATGTCGCGCCCGATCCTTCCGCCTTTGCCGACGGCATCGCCCGCTATGCGCAGAGCGACCTGCTCTGTTATCGCGCCGACGCGCCGGAAACGCTGGCGCTGCGGCAGGCGGCGGCATGGGATCCGCTGCTCGACTGGGCGCGGCAGCGTTATGACGTGACCTTCACCCTGACGCGCGGGATCATCCCGGTCGATCAGCCCGCCGACAGCATCGCCCGGCTGAGCGCGGCGGTGCTGGCGCTCGATCCTTTCGCCCTTACAGGACTGTCCACGTTGGTGACGCTGAGCGGATCGCTGGTGTGCGGCCTGGCGATCGTGGTGGGGGGTCAGGATGCGGCGGCGGTGTGGCAGGCGGCGGACATCGATGAAGCCTGGCAAAGCGAACAATGGGGCGAAGATGCGGAGGCGGCGGCCCGCAACGCGCTGCGCCGGCGCGAATTTTCCATGGCCGGAGCCTTTTGCGCGATGAATCGAATTTAAAAGAGTCGGAACCGGGCTATTGCTTCGTTCATTGAAGGAGTTGAGATGCGCGAAATCCGCGCTGGATCGATTTCATCGATGTCCATTCTGAAGGAGACCTGACATTGGCCCGACATAAAATGCTTGCCTACCTGATGTTCACCGCGCCGCTGGCGCTGGCCGCGCCGGCGCTGGCGCAGCAAGCTCCCGCCGCGCAGAGCGCCCCGGCCGAGGCCGCCCCCGCGACAGACGACGCCATGTCGGCCCCGGACGCCGCTGCCGCGCCCGCTGCCGAAGCAACCACCCCTGCCGCACGGGAAATGACGCCCGAAGAGATCGCCGCGTTCAACCAGGCCGTGACCGACTTCACCGCCGGCCAAAGCGCACAGCAGGCCGGCGACAATGCCGCCGCGGCCGCCAAATATGACGCCGCCATCCCCGCGATCCGCACCGCGGTCGAAGCCGACCCCGGCAAGATCGACAATGTGAACTTCCTGGCCAATGCGCTTTACGCCGACGCCGCCGCTTATGGCGCGATGGGCCAGATGGACAAGGTGATCGCGCTGTACGAGCAGGCGCTGCCCTATTGGCGCCAGGTGGTGGAGGCCAAGCCCGCCGACACCGCCCGCCGCAACATCCTGGCCGGCATCCTGATCCAGATGGGCAACCAGAAGCTGAGCGCGCAGGATACGGACGGCGCCGACCCCTATTATCAGGAAGCGCTGACGCTGGCGCGCAAGTCGACCGCGGCGCAACCGGCGGATGCGGTCAGCAAGAATATCCTGCTGTCCGCGCTGATCGGCGCCAGCCAGACATCGATGGAGGAAGGGCTGCGCGACGAGGCGATCACCCTGGGCAAGGCGATGATGGCCGATGGCACGATCGACGCGACCAACAAGCCGTCGATCGCGGTCATGACAGGCGCCAGCGCGGGTTGAACCGAACCCCGGTCCGGGTGCGCGTCGATCGGCGCCACGCCCGGACCGGCCGGACGGGCTGGGCTGACGGTCAGCCCTGGTCCTGATAGGCCAGTTGCAGGATGCCCCAGTGGCGGCCACGCACATGGATCGATGCGATCACCTGTTTCAGCAGCACGACCTGACCTTCGGCGGTCGGACGGCGATAGGCCTTGATGCAGAAGGGCTGCGTGATCCGGCATTGTTCCCGCGTGTCGGGGAAATCGAACATCAATCCCTGCCGTGCATGTTCGGCATTCCAGACAGGGTCACCGGGCCGCTGCGGGTGGGCGCGTTCCGGCATCGCGATCGCGCCAAAGGCGTTGCGGTCGGTGAAGGTCATGCCGAACATGCCGCGATAGCCGCGCGCCATGTCCTGCCGCGCCCGCGCGGCGGCCAGCATGACCGGCTGAACCGGATGGGTGAATTGCGCCGGGTCGGTGCCGGGAATGGGTGCGTAAATCTCGCTGAACAGCTCGGCTTCGCTGATCCGCCCCTCGACGATCGCGCGCTCGATCGCCTGGGACACGGCCTCGGCCGATTCCAGGCTGAAGCGGATATAGGGCGAATCGGGAATATCGACGCCGCTTTCGGCGAGATATTGCAGCAGCAGATTCGTGTCTTCGCTGGCGCTGGTGATGCGCCCCGACAGGCGCTGAAGCCCGCCGGCATTGTCGTTCGACGTGCTGGCCAGCGCGGCCAGGCCGGTGCGAATCTCGCCCGCCGACCCCACCATCGATGCGATGCGGTGCGCCACCGTCTCGCTGTTGCTCGACAGGTCCAGCATCAGCGCGGCGAGCCGTTCCACCAGCGCTTCGATGTTGCGCGTGTCCGATTGGGCGGTGCGCGCGGTCTGGGCGCCGCGGGTGATGCTGTCGAGCATCCCGCCCGCTTCGCCGGTCAGCGCCGCGATCGATTGTTCGATGGTCTGGGTCGCCGCACCCGTTTCCTGCGCCAGCTTCTTGACCTCCGCCGCGACCACGGCAAAGCCGCGCCCGGCGTCGCCGGCGCGCGCCGCCTCGATCGTGGCGTTGAGCGCCAGCAAATTGGTCTGGCTGGCGATGCCGCTGATGACGCTGGTGACATGGGCGACTGTCTTGAGCGCCTCGCCAAAGCCGTCGAGCCGCGCGTGGATACGGCTCACCTGTTCGATCAGATCGACGAAATTGCTATTGGCGGTCGAAAGCTGGCGTCCCGAATCATCGATGATGGCGCGCGCGGCGACGGCTTTTTCCCGCGCATCCTGCCCCACCAGCGACACACGTTCGCCATCCTGCGACAATTGCGCCGCCGCGCCGCTGATCGCTTCGATCGTGCGCGCCTGCTGCGTCACGCGCGTGGCGAGTTCGCCGATGTCGGCCTGAAGATCGAGCGTGCGAATGCCCAGGTCGCCGGATAATTTGGCCACCTTCATCACGGCGCGCGCGACATTGTCGGATTGCGTGTCCCTCATCACCATATAGCGCTATCGCGCCGTGGTAAATTAAGCGTTAGCGTCGGCACGCTTCCTTTCACAGCGCGCCGGCCAGCGCCAGGATGACGCCCGCCACCACCAGCATCAGGCCCACGCCCTCGCTGCGCCGCATCGCTTCCTTCAGGTAGAAATGACCCAAGGCCATGGTGAAGGCGACCTCGATCTGGCCGACGATCCGCACCAAGGCGACCGGCGCGGTGGCAAAGCCGGTGAACCAGCAGGCCGATCCCAGCGCCGATAGCAGCCCGACCTGTCCCGACACCCGCCAGCTTGTGAACACGCGGCGCATTTCCGCCGGCTCGCGCCAGAGCAGCCAGCCGCCCTGCATCAACGTCTGCATCGGCACCGTGGCGGCGAGCACGATCAGCGCGGCCAGCACCGGATCGTCCGTCGCCACCGCCTGCGTCGCGCGGCGGATGCCGATGGCGGTAAGGGCGAAGAAGAAACCCGACGCCATGCCCGCGATCGCCGCCGGCTGGCCCAGCGCGCGCAGGAAATCGACCGGTCCCATTTTCCGCCCGCCAGTCGACAGCAGCATCACGCCCGCGACGCCGCAGCCGATCCCCGCCCAGCTGAGTGGCGACAGGCTTTCGCCCAGCAACAGGAAGGACAGGATGGCGCCCTGCACCGCCTCCGTCTTGGAATAGGCGGTGCCGACCACGAAGTTGCGATACCGGAACGCGCTGATGAGCAAATTGGTCGCGATGATCTGCGCCAGCCCGCCCGCCGCGCAGAATAGCGCGAACGACAGGTCGATGGCGGGCAGCGGCGCGGGAACGAGCAAGCGATAGCCGCCCAGCAGCGCCAGCGTGAAGGGCAGGCCGTAGAGATAGCGGACAAGGCCGGCGCCGTTCAGCGACAGGCTGTGGCTCACGCGCCGCTGCACCGCCGTGCGCCAGGCCTGCACCGCGCCCGCCACCAGCGTGGCGGGCAACCAGATGGGGGAACTGATCATGCCCGCCCTCATACAGGGCGGACGCGCCCCGTCATCCCATCATGGCGATCATGGTGAAGAAGAGCGACAGCGACACGCAGGCAAAGCCATAGAGCAACGGCAGCCGCAACACCGTGCCCGCGCGCGAGAGGATATAGGCATCCTTGAACTGGCGATACATATGCCAGACGGCGAACAGCATCAGCCCCAGCGTGACCAGCCCGCTGGTCACATGCACCGCGGTCAGCACCATCGACAGCGAGAACAGCAGCGACATGAAGGCGATCGAATAAGTGACGTAGATCGCATGGTCATATATTTTGTAGCGGCGGCTGAAGGGGAAGAGCAGCCACATGAACGGCAGCGAGATGAGGATCAGCGCCCAGGAGAATTTATAGGCGTTGGCCTTGAGCTTGTAATAAGCGAATTCGGGGTTTTCCGCCGCCGCGCTCACTGCCTTGCCCACCGTCTTGGCGACGCCGCCATTCACCCCTTCGCCCATCAGCGAATCGGCGAGGTTGCTGGCCATGGTCAGCCCCTGGCGCTCGTCGCGCGCCTCCGCCAGCTTTTCGGTGAGCGCTTCGCGGCGGCCGGGCGAAATGCCCGGTTCGGCCAGATCAGCCTCGACCTTGCGGATGCGGGCGTCGGCCTTGTCCTGCTCCTCGCGCAGTTCGGCCTGGGCTTCAGCGTTCATCTTCACGCCCTTGTCCGCCCCTTCCGGGCCATGATGGCTGGTCAGCGAAAATATCGCATACATCAGGAAGGCGCTGAACAGGAACAGGGCGAAGGGCGAGACGAACTTGGCCCGTTCGCCATGAATATAGCGGCGCGTCAGCTTGCCGGGGCGCAGCGCCAGTTCGGGCAGGGTCGTGAAGATCTTGCCCTCCAGATGCAGCACGCCATGGAGCAGGTCATGGCCGATGGCGGCGAAGCTGCGGTGCAGATGCGCCGCCTGTCCGCATTGGGCGCAATAATTGCCATCCAGCGCCGCGCCGCAATTGAGGCAGGCGCCATGGCCCTCTTCATGCGCTTCGCCATGGGCCGGCTCCACCGCCCGCGCCAGCATCGCCCCGGTGACCGCGTCACCCGCTGCTTCGATTCCCCCAGTCATGGCCGGAGAATAACAGCGGTGTATGACGGATGCCAGACAGTTCCGACCCGGCCATTTCCGATCGGTTCAGGCCCTGATCGGTCAGGCGCTGCCGATCTTGCCCGCGAACAGCATCCGTCCCTGCCCCAGCAAGCCCAGCAGTTGCGGCACGATATGCGGGGCGACCGCGAAACAGCCTTCGCTGCGACCGCATTTGCCCCAGGTGGCGACATGATCCTCGCTCACATAGTCGGCGCCATGAATGACGATGGCGCGCGCCTCGGCATTGTCGTTCTGCGGGTCCAGCCCGGTCAGCCGCATCGAACGGCCATGCTGGCCGACATATTCCGCTTCCGTGCGAAACGCGCCCCGGCAGCTGGCGAGCGAGTTGAACTCGTTGGAAAAACTGTGCAGCCAGCCGGAATGGGCCGGGTCCGACCCGCGCCCGTGCGAAACGAGATAGCTGTTCGCCTGCCCGCCGACCAGATCGACGACATGCATCCGCAGATCCTTTGACGGCGCATCGAAATCGACGAGCGCCACCCGGTCGCGCAGGGTGAAGGCGTCGGCATGATGATCCAGCGCGGCCTTGGCCCGATCCAGCAGCGCGGCATATTTCGGCTGCGGCGGGGCCGGGGCGGGCGCCGGGGGAACCGGAACCGGCGTCGCGGGTTGAGGCTGGGTCGGCAGCGCGGCGCGACCCATGCTGTCGGTCAGAAACGAAAAGGCGAGTCCGCTTAAAGCGAACTTCGTGAAATTGCGGCGATCCATGGCGGCAATATAGCAAAGCAATCGCCCCGGTTGAAGACCGGGGCGTGCGGCTTCATTCGCCTGTCGTGCTCGTTTCGTCCGCAGGCTGGCTCTCTTCGTCGCCGCGTGGCAGACGGACGGTCATGCCGCTTGCTTCGGCGTCATCCAAAATCTGCTGCTGTTCCGACACCGATGGCGGTGGCGCGACCGGAGTCGGTTCGACCGCATTCTGCGGCTCGGGCATCGGCGCTTCGGGTTCTTCGACGATGATATTCTCGACCGGCGGCTCGACCAGATTATTGGTCGCGGCCGGCGCATCCTCTTCCTTCTTGCCGCAGGCAGAGAGGACGAGGGCGCCGGCAAGGGCGATCAAGGCGTATTGGCGCATGGGGTCTTAATCCTTCGATGCGATGTTGGTGGGAGCGGCGGTCGGATCGGCACGGCTGCTCGACGCCTCGATCTTCTGCGCCAACAGCTTGTCCCAGCCATAGGGATCGCTGCGGAAGCTGACCACCGCGTCATTATTGGCGAAAGCGGTCCAGTAGAGCAGATAGACGGCGACATCCTGCGGCAGCGAGACGCGCTGGGTCTTGCCCTCGTCGATCAGGGTCTGGATCTGGCCGTTGAGATCGGGGTCGCCCGCGACCATCTGCTCGGCCAGCGCCACCGGCTTTTCCAGGCGGATGCAGCCATGGCTGGCCAGCCGGTCATAGCTGGCGAATTTCCCGCGCGCGGGCGTGTCGTGCAGATAGACGGCGAAGGGATTGTTGAAATCGAACTTCAACCGCCCGAGCGCGCTGTTCGGCCCGGCGGGCTGGACGATGCGCTCGCCGCCCTCGGGCGTCTTGACGATCTTATAGCCCTGTTTGATGAGGGTCGCCCGCCCCTTGGGGAAAAGCTCGCGCTTCGCGATCGACATCGGCACGTTCCACGGCGGATTCACCACGATCGAATGGATGCTGGACGACAGCATGGGCGTCTGGTTGGTCGGGCTGCCGGTGACAGCGCGCATCGACGTGACGGGCTGGTCGCCTTCGAACAGGGTCAGCACCGCCGCGGCGATATTCACCTGCACCCGGTTGACCGGCAGGGTGCGCGGCATCCAGCGCCACCGCTCCATATTCGCCATGATCGCGGCGATGCGATCGTCGACGCTGACATTGAGCGCGGCCAGCGTGCGCGTGTCGAGCGTGCCGGTGGGGTTGAGGCCATAGCGGCGCTGCGCGCGCTGGATGACGTCGGCCAGCTTTTCATCGGCGGTGACGGAGGGATCTTCCATCGCGATGCGCGTGCGCACCGCGCCCGGCGTCGATGCCGCGGTCAGGCCGGGCCAGCCGCCCTGATCGCGAATCGCCTCATAGCGGGCGAGGCCCATGCGCAGCGTTTCATAGCCCGCCCAGGGCGGCGTCAGGTTTTTGGCCCATTGGTCCAGACGATCCTCCGCCACCGCACCGGCGAGGCCGGGGCGCGGATCGAAGGCGGCGGGCCGCAGCGCCCAGATGTCGAGAAAATCGGCGGTGTCGACCCGGCCGGTGCTGAGCGCGCGCGCCCGGTCGAGCAAGGCATTGACCAGCGCCGGCCCGGTGCGCGGGCCGGTCGCCTTCTGTCGCGCCATCAGCCCCTGCGCCGCGCCGGTCTTCAGCCAGTCGTTCGCCCACGCCTCCTGCGCCGGGGACAGCGGCGGGATGGGCACGGGCGGGCGCAGCGCGGGGATCGGCTGCACCATGCCCGACCCCGGCAAGGTCGGGGCGACGGCGGGCGGCGGCGTCTGCGCGGCGAGCGGGACGGCGCCAAGGCCCAGCAGCGCCAGCAACGGGAAACGGATCATATGGGGACGGTTCATGCTGGACCAGATAGCGCAAACCACCCTAGGTTCAAATCGCGATAGCGGGAAAAGATCATGCTGCACGTTGTTCACCATCCCGCCTATGTCTCCCCAGCAACACCCGGCAGCCGATTTCGTTTCGACAAATATGGGCTGGTGATGGAGGCGCTGAGGGAAAGCGGCGCGCCCCATATCGTGCATGAACCCGCCCCCATGCCGCGCGCGTGGGTGGAGGCGGTGCATGATCCCGCCTATGTCGAAGAGGTGCTGACCCTGGCGGTGCCGCCCGACAAGACGCGGCGCATCGGCTTTGCCGTGACGGAACGGGTGGCGCGCCGGTCGATGCTGTCGCCCGGCGGCACATGGGCGGCGGCGAAGCTGGCGCAGGTCCATGGCTATGCCGCCAATGCGGCGGGGGGCAGCCATCATGCGCTGGCCGATACGGGCGCGGGCTATTGCGTGTTCAACGACCTGGCCATCACGGCCAACCGGCTGATTGCGGAGGGCGACGCCGCCCGCGTCCTGATTCTGGACCTCGACGTGCATCAGGGCGACGGGACCGCCGCGCTGATGGCGGGACGGGCAGACATCTTCACCCTGTCCGTTCATGCGGAAAAGAATTTTCCGGCGCGCAAGGCGCGATCCAGCCTCGACATCGGGCTGGCGGACGGCACCGGCGACACGGCCTATCTGGCCGTGCTGGAGGATGTGGTGCCGCGCGTGCTCGACGGCTTCGCGCCCGACCTCATCCTCTACCAGGCCGGGATCGACCCCCATGGCGAGGATCGGCTGGGCCGGCTGGCGCTGACCGATGCGGGGCTGGACGCGCGCGACCGCTATGTCATGCGGCAGGCGAAGGCGCATGGCGTCCCGGTCGCCAGCACGTTGGGCGGCGGCTATGGCGAAGACCGGATGCTGGTCGCCCGCCGCCACGCCGCCTGCATGGTGCGACTGGCGCAGGAGGCAGAGTAAGCCCTTGCAAAGGGGCGGCAAGCTTGGGATCAGGATGACGATGCGGCCGCTTCGCAGGCCGGACGGGGGAATCATGCAATATCTTGCCGCTTTGCTAGCAGCCACCAGCCTTGTCGCCTCGGCCACCGCCCAGGCGGCCGACGCGCCGGTCATCGCGCCCGCGCCCGACTGGGTGGCGCCCCCGCCCGCCCTGCCTGCGCCGGACAAGGACAATGAGGCGCCGGTCGAACTGCTGTTGTCGGACCAGCAGGTGAAGGTCGAGAAGGGACGGCAGATCGTCTATGCCGATGTGGCGATGCGGATCGTCACACCGCAGGGCCTGGCGGCCGGCAATATCTCGCTCCCCTGGCGGCCGGAGACCGACGACCTCATCGTCCATCGCCTGATCATCCATCGCGGCGATCAGACGATCGACGTGCTGGGTTCGGGCCAGACCTTCACCGTGCTGCGCCGCGAGCAAAATCTGGAAAGCGCCACGCTGGACGGCGTGCTGACCGCCAATATCCAGCCCGAAGGGTTGCAGGTGGGCGACGTGCTGGAACTGGCCATGACCGTCTCCTCCTCCGACCCGACGATGAAGGGCCATGTCGAACAGCTGGCGGGAGACTGGAACGCGCTGCCGATCGGACGGGCGCGGCTGAAGATGCAATGGCCCGCCAGCCTGCCGGTGCGGCTGCGCGCCAGCAAGGACATGCCCGCCGCCAAGCCGGTGCGCGATGGCGACACGATGCGGGTCGATTATGCGCTCGACAAGGTCGAGCCGCTCATGCCGCCAAAGGGCGCGCCGGCGCGCTATGCGATGGGGCGCTTCGTCGAACTGAGCGACTTTGCGTCATGGGCGGAAATGGGCGCGCTGCTGGCGCCCCTCTATGACAAGGCATCGACCCTGCCGGCGTCGGGACCGTTGCGGCAGGAACTGGACCGGATCGCCGCGCTTTCGACCGATCCCACGGTGCGGGCGCAAGCCGCGCTGGCGCTGGTGCAGGACCGGGTGCGCTATGTCGCGCTGGCCATGGGGACGGGCGGGCTGGTGCCGGCCGACAGCGACCTTACCTGGTCGCGCCGCTATGGCGATTGCAAGGGCAAGACCGCGCTGCTGCTGGGGTTGCTCCATGGCCTGGGCATCGCGGCCGACGCGGTGGCGGTCAACGCCATATCGGGCGATGGCATCGACCAGCGGCTCCCCATGGTGGGCCTGTTCAACCATGTGCTGGTGCGCGCGACGATCGCGGGCAAAACCTATTGGCTGGACGGGACGCGCACCGGCGATACCAGCCTGGATCGGCTGCGGACGCCCTATTTCAGCTGGGGTCTGCCGCTGCTGGCCAAGAACGCCGCGCTGGTGCGCATCATGCCGCCGCCGTCGGAAAGCCCCGATACGACGACCATAGTCAACATCGATGCGCGCGCGGGCCTGGCCGTGCCGGCGCCTTTCACCGTCGAAACCGTGTTGCGCGGGGACGCCGCCATTTCGACCCGGACGACGCTCGCGAACCTGACGGGCGCCGCGCGGGACGAAGCGCTGCGCCGCTACTGGAAGGGGCGCTATGATTTCGTCGAGCCGGCCAAGACCAGCGCCAGCTTCGACCCCGACAGCGGCGAGCAGAAGCTGACGATGGAAGGCCTCGCCAGGATGGACTGGAAGGATGGCTGGTATGAAACCGACGGGATGCGCGTCGGCTACAAGGCCGACTTCACGCGCGAGGCGAGCCAGGACCAGAGCGCGCCCTTCGCCGTCAGCTATCCCTATTATGGCCGCTCCAGCGAAAAGATCCTGCTGCCCCCAGGCTTTTCCGGCAAGGGTGGCGCGGACAACGCCAATGTCGACGAAACCGTCGCCGGCATTGAATATAAGCGCTCGGCCACGCTCAAGGACGATGTCTTCCTGATCGAAATGAGCGAACGCAGCGTTGCGCCCGAATTCCCCGCGAGCGAGGCCAAGGCGGCCGAAGCGGCGCTGCGGCGGCTGGCGGACGAGACGGTCTATCTGCGCAAACCCAATGATTACCACCCGACGGACAAGGACGTCGAGGTGATGGTCGCGCAGACCCCCGACAACGCCAAGGGATATTTCGAGCGAGGCCGCGCGCTGATGGACCGCGGCCGTTTCGGCGACGCGACCGCCGACTTCACCAAGGCGCATGAACTCAGTCCGAAGGACAGCTGGACGCTGGCGAACCGCGCCATCTGCCTGATCTGGACGGGCGATTATGCGGCGGCCGAGGCGGACCTTGACGCGCTGGCGGCGATCGATCCGAAAAATATGCTGCTGTTGCGCGCTCGCGGGCTGATGGCGGAGCGCAAGGGCCAATGGGCGGACGCGGTCGCCAGCTATGACAAAGCCATGGAGGTCGGCGACAAAGACAGCTTCACAATCGGCCATCGCGCCATCGCCCAGCGGGCGTTGGGCAATATGGACGCCGCGCTGGCCGATGCGGAGGCGGCAATCGCATTGAATCCGCGCTGGATCGACCTTTACATGATGCGGGCGAGCATCTTCCGCGCGCGCGGCGATCATGATGCCGGACTGAAAGAGGCCGCGACGCTGGAACAGAAGCGCGCCAACGACGCCTATGCCCATGTGGCCGCCGCCAGTATCTTCAAGTCGTTGGGCAAGTGGGACATGGCGCTGGGCGCCTATGACCGGGCGATCGCGATCAAGCCTGAAGGCTATATCTACCTCAACCGCGGACAGCGCCGGCCCAAGTCGGAGGTGGCGGCGCGGCGCGCCGATTTCGACGAGGCGGTCCGGCTCGATCCCGATCTGAAGGAAGCATGGGCGGCCAAGGCGGACCTGGAACTGGAACAGGGCGACGTGAAGGCGGCGACAGACAGCTATAGCAAGGCGATCGCGAAATTCCCCGACAGCGTCGACCTGCTGGCCGGACGCGGGCTGGCGCATGACAAGGCCGGCGAAGGCGCGCTCGCCGAAAAGGATTTCGCGGATGCGCGCGCCAAGGCGTCCGAACCGGTGCTGCTCAATAATCTGTGCTGGAAGAAGGCGACGGCCGGCCGGGCGCTCGAATCCGCCCTGCGCGATTGCGATGCGGCGCTCAAAGTCATGGTGGACTTCCCGCCCTATCTCGATAGCCGCGCCCTGGTGCTGCTGCAACTGGGACGGCTGGACGAGGCGATCGGCGATTATGACAAGGTTCTGAAGCAGGAAGGCGCCATCGCCAGTTCCCTCTACGGCCGCGCCCTGGCCCGGTCGCGCAAAGGCGACGCGGTCAAGGCGGCGGAGGACCGTGCCGCCGCGCTCAAACTCAATTCCGAGGTCGCGGCGGAGTTTGAGGGATATGGCCTCGCCTGGACGGACGCGCCCGGCTGAGGCGGGTCAGCGCGCCGCCGCCGGGTCGATCGCTCCCTTGCGCTCCATGATCTTCGCCGCGATCAGGCCAGCGGCCGCCAGAGCGACGAAATCGCTGAACGCGAGATAGAGAAAATAGCCCCAGGGCGCATGGTTGAACACCGGCTGGCCGATATGCAGCCACAGCACCGCGGCAAGGGAAAAGAGGATCGTCACTCGCATCCGGCTGCCGAAATCCGACAGCGCGAAGCGCAGCGCCAGCGCGATCAGCACACCCACCGCCAGCGCCAGGATCAGCCCGCCGATCAGCGCCGCGCCGTCGGTGACGGGAAAGCCGCTGTCGGTATAGAAGATTTGCGCGATCGGGCCGCGACCATAGAGGACGGTGCCCTGCGCGGTCACGGGATCGGGGACCACATAGACGCCCGTGCCGGTGGCGCTCAGCCCCTGCGCCAGCGCGGCCTGCAAATTGGCGCCCGTCTGGTCGTCGGCGCGGCTGAAGGCGATCGCGCTGAGCGGCGTGCCCCAGAAGATGAAGCCGATGATGAACATGGCAAGGCCGCCGAGCAGCCCACCGATGACGGAACGAACCATGATGCATCCCCCTTTGCTGTGATGCGAAAGCTGGCACCATAACGCAGGAGGAACAAATTATTTCCGCGCCGGATCGCTCAATCGGCGGGACGCGCCGCCTTTTCCGCGATGCCCGACATGCCTTCGCGCCGGTCCAGTTCGTCCAGCACCGCGTCCAGCGGCACGTCGAGGTCGGCCAGCAGGACCATCAGGTGAAAGATCAGGTCGGCGCTCTCCCCGACCGCGCCTTCGCGGTCGCCCGCCATCGCGGCGATGACCGTCTCGACCGCTTCCTCGCCGACTTTCTGCGCGATCTTGGCGCGGCCTTTGCCCGTCAGTTTCGCGACATAGGATGTCGAGGGATCGGCGCTCCGCCGCTGGCGGATGGTCTGTTCCAGATTGTGCAGGGTGGATCGCATGGCTGTCCTCGCTTGTCAGGCCGCAACCGGCGTGCGCACCGGCACGCCCGCCGCCGCCAGCGCCGCATGGGCCTGCGCAATCGTGTGCTGGCCGAAATGGAAGATGCTGGCGGCCAGCACCGCGCTGGCATGGCCCTCGATCACGCCTTCGACCAGATGATCGAGCGTGCCGACGCCGCCGCTGGCGATCACCGGCACGGCAACGGCGTCCGCGATGGCGCGGGTGAGCGCCAGATCATAGCCTCTTTTCGTCCCGTCGCCATCCATCGAGGTGACGAGCAATTCCCCCGCGCCCAGCGCGGCGAGGCGCAGGGCATGTTCGAGCGCGTCGATGCCGGTCGGCTGCCGTCCGCCATGGGTGAAGATTTCCCAGCGCCCCCCACCTGCGCCATCGTCGCCCACGCGCCGGGCGTCGACCGATCCGACGATGCACTGGCTGCCGAAGCGGTCGGCGATCTCGGCGACCAGTTCGGGCCGGCTGACCGCCGCGCTGTTGACCGCGACCTTGTCCGCGCCCGCGAGCAGCAGCGCGCGCGCATCGTCAGCGCTGCGCACGCCGCCGCCCACGGTCACGGGCATGAAGCAGACCTGGGCGGTGCGGCGCACCACGTCCAGGATGGTGCCGCGCGCCTCATGCGTGGCGGTGATGTCGAGGAAGCACAGCTCGTCCGCGCCCGCCGCATCATAGAGCCGCGCCTGCTCGACCGGATCGCCCGCATCCTTGAGGTCGACGAAATTGACGCCCTTGACCACCCGGCCATTGGCGACGTCGAGGCAGGGGATGACGCGGGTGCGGACGGTCACGCCGCCGCCTGCGCCACCGCCAGCGCGGTTTTGAGGTCGAGGCGGCCGTCGTAGAGCGCGCGGCCGGTAATGACGCCTTCGATCCCCTCCTCGGCATGAAGGCTGAGGATGCGGATGTCCGCGATGCCCGCCACGCCGCCGCTGGCGATCACCGGCATGTCGGTGGCGCGGGCGAGGTCGACGGTGGCGTCGATATTGCAGCCCTTGAGCATCCCGTCGCGGCCGACGTCGGTGAAGAGCAGGCTGGCGACGCCCGCATCCTCGAACCGGCGGGCAAGGTCGATCACCGGCATGTCCGATTTTTCCGCCCAGCCGTCGGTCGCGACGAAGCCGTCGCGCGCATCGACCGCGACGACGATGCCGCCGGGAAAGTCGCGCGCCGCCGCCTTGACGAAAGCGGGGTCTTTGAGCGCCGCCGTGCCGATGACGATGCGCGCGACGCCCAGGTCGAACCAGCGCGCCACCGCATCCCGGTTACGGATGCCGCCGCCCAGCTGGACATAGCCGGGGAAGGCTTCGACGATCGCTTCCACCGCCTCGGCATTGACGGCATGGCCGGCAAAGCTGCCGTCCAGATCCACCACATGCAGGTGGCGCGCGCCCGCTTGCGCGAACAGCATCGCCTGCGCGGCGGGATCGTCGCCATAGACGGTGGCGCGGTCCATATCGCCCTCCGCCAGGCGGACGACCTGTCCGCCCTTGAGGTCGATGGCGGGAAAGATGATGAGGCTCAAGGACGCCACTCCAGAAAGCGGGACAGGAAGGAAAGGCCGTAGCGCTGGCTCTTTTCCGGGTGGAACTGGCAGCCGATGATGGTGCCGCGCGCCACCGCCGCGACCAGCGGGCCGCCATGGTCGGTGGTCGCGGCGACATCGGCGGGATCGGCCGCGTCGAAATGATAGCTGTGCAGGAAATAGGCCTCTCCCGCCTCCAGCAAAGGCGGCGTCCCGTGCAGCACGACGTCGTTCCACCCCATATGCGGCACCTTGGCCGCCGGGTCGGCGGGTTCGACCAGCCGCACCGTGCCCGGTATCCAGCCCAGCCCCTCATGCCGGCCGAACTCCTCGCCCGCATCGGCCAGCAACTGCATCCCCACGCACACGCCCAGGAACGGCGTGCCGCGCCGGTTCACCGCCTCGCCCATCGCTTCGACCATGCCGGGGATCGCAACCAGCGCGTCGCGGCAGGCGCGAAAGGCGCCCACGCCCGGCAGGACGATGCGGTCGGCTTTGGCCACGACATCAGCGTCGGCGGTGATGGTCACATCGTCCGCGCCCGCCTTGCGCAGGGCGTTATGCACCGAATGGAGATTGCCCGCGCCATAGTCGATCAGGGCGATGGCGCTCACAACATCCCCTTGGTCGAGGGAATCGCGTCAGCCTTGCGCGGGTCGATCTCCACCGCCTGGCGCAGCGCGCGGGCCAGCCCCTTGAACGCGCTTTCGACGATATGGTGGTTGTTGCTGCCGTAGAGATTTTCGATATGCAGCGTGATGCCGGCGGCCTGGGCGAAGCTGTGGAAGAAATGCTCCACCATCTCCGTGTCCCATTCGCCGATCTTCTGCACCGTGAAGGGCAGTTTGCACACCAGCCAGGGGCGGCCCGAAATGTCGAGCGCCACGCGGGTCAGCGTTTCATCCATGGGTGAATAGACCCCGCCATAGCGGCTGATGCCGCGCTTGTCGCCCAGCGCCTTCGCCACCGCCTCGCCGATGGCGATCGCCGTGTCCTCGGTCGTGTGATGCTGGTCGACATGCAGGTCGCCGACCGTCCTGACCGTCATGTCGATCAGCGAATGGCGCGACAATTGCTCGATCATATGGTCGAGAAAACCGATCCCGGTGGAAACGGTATAAAGCCCGGTGCCGTCCAGGTTGACGGTCACGTCGATCTGCGTTTCCGCAGTGTTGCGGTGAATCTCGGCCGTGCGCATGGCCGCCCTATAGCGCCTCGCGCCCGTCATGCAATCGCCCCATGCAATGTCCGCGCGGGGTTGACCGCGTCTTTCCCGCCGCTAGGACATGGTCATCATGAGCGATGACCTGCCCGACAGCCTGATTCCCTACGACGAAATCGTGCAGGAGGCACTGCGCGCAGTCGTCGGCCGGGTGCTGGGCGAAGTGGAACATTCCGGCGGCCTGCCGGGCGCGCATCATTTCTACATCACTTTCAAGACGCAGGCGCCGGGCGTCGACATCCCCAAGCATCTGATGGAGCGTTTCCCGGACGAAATGACCGTCGTGCTCCAGAATAAATTCTGGGATCTCAACGTCAGCAACGCGCATTTCGAGGTCAGCCTGACCTTCAACCAGGTGGCCGCGCACCTCGTCATCCCGTTCAGCGCGATCACCGCCTTCGTCGATCCCGCGGTCAATTTCGCCCTCCAGTTCCAGGTCCAGGCCGACGAAGCGCCGCAGCCGCATGACGCGGCCGAAAATGACGCCCCGCAGGTGACGAACGAGGATGGATCGAACGTCGTGACAGTGGATTTCGGCAAGAAGAAATAAGCGCGCGCGCCTTGCGCTGACTGCGCATGGTCCCCCTCCCCACGCCTGCGGCGCAGAGAGGATTTTCAGGGCCGCTCCCGGTCCTCTGCAACCGCGCAGCCCCTGCCGACGCCCGCCGCGCCTATCGGCCCTTGTCGGCGATGATGTCGACGCTGGTCCGGCCGCCGGGCGCGTCGGTGAAGAGGATGAAATAAGCCGCGCCGTCCGAAGCGCGCGTGCCGCCCAGCACATGATCGCCGCCCATGATCTTATGTTCGCCATCATATCCGGCGCGGCGGGCGATGGTGTAATAATAATCCATCACGCCCTGACGCGGCACCGGCGTCACGAAACTCGCCGCGCGCAGGGTGCAGCCGTCGGCCTGCGCGCCCGCCGCCTCGGTCAACTGCGCGCCGGGATACAGGACGAAGGGTTCGGGCAGGCGCTGCGCCCATTCCATGCCATAGGCCAGTTTCTTCGCACAGCCCGCATTGCCGCCGCGCGCCGCCGCCTGCTCGCGCGCGACCGCGCCCAGCGTCACGGTGGAGGCCATGGCGTCCCCCTCGCTCGGCGCGGGGGCGGAAAGCAGCTTGCCGCCCGCCAGCTTCGTCGCCTGCGCCTGCGCCTTGCCGGCGTCGCCGCGCAGCACCGGCACCGCGCCATTGGCCGACCGGTCGGCGGTGCGCACCGCGTTGCGGTTGGATTGGCCCACAAGCTCGGGATCGACCAGGATCGGGTCGGCCAGCGCGCCCTTCAGCGCCGGGTCGGCCGCATTGTTGGTGAGTTGCGCGTCGAGCGCGGCGAGATTGGCTTCCTTGTCGCCCTTGCCGCAGGCGGCGAGCGCCAACAGCAGGGACATCGTGCCGACAGACCGGATAAGCGCCATTCTTCACTCCTTTGTAAATGAGCGATGAAGAGGGAAAGTTAATTTTACATTAGGATATTTGGTGAATCTGCCGATTTTTCACCCGAATGCCAGTTTGGATCGACTGGCATGGGCCACTTGTCTTGCTCTGGGACAACTTCATCGCCATGTGTCGGCCATGCTCAACATCCTGTCAGGCTTCATCGGTCTTGTCACCCTCATCCTCATGATCCCGGCGGTGTTGCCGCTGCTGGGCGCATTGAACTGGATATTGGTGCCGATGGCCCTGTTCGGCGCGTTCATCGGCCTGATGTCGTCGAAAAAGGGCGGGCAATATTTCTGCCTGATCGTCGCGGCGTTCGGCGCGCTGCGCCTGTTCATGGGCGGAGGCATCATCTGAGCGCGACCGAGGCCGAAATGCGGCGCGGATTGCTGGCCGCGATCGGCGCTTATGCGCTGTGGGGCCTGCTGCCGCTCTTCTTCCGCCTGCTGCACCATGTCGACGCGATCGAGATCGTGACGCAGCGGGTGCTCTGGTCGCTGCTGCTGATCCTGGCGATCCTGGCGGCGCGCGGCGCCCTGCCCGCTTTCATGGCCACGTTGCGCAACCCCCGGCTCGCCGTCCCGCTGGGCGGCTCGGCGGTCATGATCGCGATCAACTGGCTCACCTATGTCTGGGCGGTCAACAGCGACCATGTCGTCGCCGCCAGCCTGGGCTATTTCCTCAATCCCCTGGTCAATGTCGTGCTGGGCGTGCTGGTGCTCAAGGAAAAGCTGCGGCGCGGGCAGATCGCCGCGATCAGCGTGGCCGCGATCGGCGTCGCCATCCTGGCCGCATCGGCGGTGACGACGCTGTGGATCAGTCTGACGCTGGCGTTCAGCTTCGCCTTTTACGGGCTGCTGCGCAAATTGACCCCGGTGGCGCCGATGACCGGACTGGGGGTGGAGACCGCGCTGCTGACGCCGCTGGCGATCGCCTATCTGGTCTGGGAATCCGGCCATGGCGGTGTCGGCTTCGGGCAGGATGCGCCGACGACCGCGCTGCTGGTGCTGGCGGGCGGGGTGACGACGGTGCCGCTGGTGCTGTTCGCCATGGCGGCCCAGCGCCTGCC
>NZ_AYOY01000203.1 GCF_000508185.1 Sphingobium sp. C100
GCCGCCGCAACGGCCGGCGGCGTCGTCGCGCGGCAGCTGGACGAGGTGGTGGAAGGCTGCGACATGATTGTCCTGGCGGTGTCGGATGATGCGATCAGCGCGGTCGTGGCAATGCTTGCCCGCGCCATATTGCCATCGCCGCCGCCTTTCATCTTCCACGTCAGCGGCGGTAGCGGCGCGGCTCTACTTGAACCTTTACGCGTTGCGGGCGCGCTCACCGCCGCCATCCATCCGGCGATGACCTTCACCGGCGATCCGCAGGCGGAAATGACGCGCATGGCGGGCGCACGTTTCGCCATCACCGGGTCGAGCGCCGCCGCGACCGAACGGGCGAGGGCGCTGGTCACGCATCTCGGCGGCGTTGCGGAGGCAGTGGAGGAGGATCGCCGCGCCCTCTATCACGCCGCCTTATGCCATGCGGCCAATCATATGGTGACGCTGCTCAGTGGCGCCAGTCACGCGCTGTCGGCCGCCGGCGTCGCGGAGCCGGGCGCGCTGCTGGCGCCGCTGGCGCGCGCCGCCCTGGAAAACAGCCTGTCCCAAGGTTTCGAGGCGCTTTCGGGACCGCTGCTGCGCGGCGACGCGCAAACCATCGTCCGCCACCTCGCGGCGCTGTCAGACGGTTGCCCACAGATTCTGCCAGCCTATCGCGCGATGGCGCGCGCGACGCTGGACGAGCTGGACCGGACCGGCGCCCCGCCAGCGACGGCTTTGCGCGATCTGCTGGGCTGATCCGGTCCGGTCACGATCGTTCAGACCAGCTTGTTGGTGCGCACCAGTTCGCGATACCAGTCGGCCGACAATTTGGGCGTGCGCTTCTGCGTCTTGAAATCGACATGATGGATGCCGAACAGCTTGGTATAGCCGTCCTCCCACTCGAAATTGTCCATCAGGCTCCAGACGAAATAGCCCTTGATCGGCAGCCCTTCGCGCGCGGCGCGCTGAAGATGGGTGATATAGTTGCGCAGATACATGACCCGGTCGGCGTCATAGACGCGGCCGTCGGGTGCGACCTGATCATCGGTGGAACAGCCATTTTCGGAAATATAGATCGCCTTGGGCTTCCACATTTCGCTGATGGCGCGGATGCCCCAATAGATGACTTCCGGGCTGACATAGAGCCAGGGCGACGCCATGCGCGGCGATTGGGGTAGGCGCGGCAAAATATCATAGCCGCCCGGCTTGCTCGCGTCGGCGCGCACCGTGTTGCCGGTGTAGACATTGACCGACAGGAAATCGAGCGGGCTGCCGATGATCTTCATGTCGCCCGCCTTGACCGTGGGCGCATCCTTGCCCTGCGCGGTCAGGTAGGTGTCGAGATATTTGCCTTCCATGATGGCGGTCAGGAACATGGCATTTTCTTCGCGCACGGCGTTCCTGGTCGCTTCGATATGGTCGGGCGTCTCGATCGCGGGGACGTAGATATTGGGGTTGTCGGCAATGCCCACCAGCGTCCCCGCCTTGGCCCCCGCACGGATCGCCTGCACGCCAAGACCATGGGCCAGCACGCCATGGTGGCGGACCTGATTCACCTCGCCCATCGGCAGCTTGAGCCCCGGCGCCTTGCCGCCGGTCATATAGCTCAGATCGGTGAAACAGCGCAGTTCGTTGACCGTCATGAAATGCTTCACGCGATCGCTGAGCTCGCCCGCCATATAGCCGGCATAATCGGCAAAGGCGTAGGCCGTGTCGCGGTTCTGCCAGCCACCGGGCAGCGCGGCGGGCAGATCCCAATGGAACAGGGTGGCGTGCGGCGTGATGCCGGCCGCGAGCAGCCCGTCGACCAACCGATTATAATAATCGACGCCCTTCTGGTTGGGCTTGCCCTTGCCGTCGGGGAAGATGCGCGACCAGGCGATTGAAAAGCGATAGGCCTTCACACCCAGGTCTTTGAGAAGCTGGATGTCGTCCTGATAGCGGTGATAGCTGTCGCAGGCGACATCGCCGGTGTCGCCATTGGCGACCTTGCCGGGCGTATGGGAAAATATGTCCCAGTTGGTGGGGCCGCGGCCATCCGCCTTCACCGCACCCTCGATCTGATAGGCGGCGGTCGCCGCGCCCCACAGGAAATCGGGCGGGAAGGACATATAATCCTGCGGCGCGGCGCTTGGTTCGGGCTGGGCGGCGGCCGGCGCTCCGCCGGACAGCGTGGCGCCCAGTGCGGCAGCGCCCAGACCCATGCCCAATTCGCGGCGGTTGATCCCTGTCATATCATGTCGCTCCTTATTGTCCGACGATCTGGACGAGGCTGCCCACAGCCTGGCCGGATGGCAATTTGCTCTTCGCTGTCAGCGCCCTGGTGCGCTCGTTCCACATCAGTTCGGCCTTCGTGCCGCCATTTTTGCGATAGGCGTTGGTGGTGCCGTCATCATCATAGAGGGTGAAGCGCGCGTCGGCGCCCGGATAGACGCGGATGCTTTCCAGCGCCTGCTTTTCGGCGGTGCTCTGCACCGCCGCGCCCATCGGGACGATGGAGCCGGCCTTGACGAATAGGGGCATCCGGTTGATCGGCGCATCGACCTTGATCGTCTGGCCGCCCTCATAGCGTTGGTTGGTCCAATAATCATACCAGGCGGTGCCGGCGGGCAGATAGACCGGGCGTTTCGTCTGCCCCTGCTCGGTCACCGGCGCGACCAGGAAAGCAGGGCCAAACATATATTGGTCGCCGATGGTCACCACCTTGGGATCATTCGGGAAATCCATGAACAACGCCCGCATGAAGGGCGCGCCGCTGTCATAGGTGTGGCGCCCCAGCGAATAAATATAGGGCATCAAGGTATAGCGCAGCCGCAACCAGTCGGCCAGGATCGGCTCGGCTGCCTTGCCATAGGTCCATAGTTCCGTGTCGGGGCGCTGGCCATGGATGCGCAGCGTCGGCGTGAAGACGCTATATTGGAACCAGCGGACGAACAGTTCGGGATAATCGACATAGTCCATGGCAGCGGCGGTCATACCCGCCGGATCGAGCAGCACGGGATGTTCCGGCGCGGGACCGCTCGGCCATTGCCAGCCGCCAATGTCGCTGCCCCAATAAGCGATGCCCGAAGCGGTGAAGTTCAGGCCCGTCGGCACCTGCCGCCGCAGCGCTTCCCAGGTCGACTTGACATCCGACGACCAGAACAGGCCGCCATAGCGTTGTGAGCCGAGATAGGCGGCCCGCGCCAGGATCATGTTGCGGAAATTGGGCCGGTCACGCTCGGACCCTTCGGCGACGCCGCTGACATGCACCAGCGGGAACAGGTTGCGATAGCGGTCGCCCGACCCGATGGAGAAGAAGAAACCCTCGGGGATGACGTCCGGCTCGGTCTCGTCCAACCAGAACCAGTCGAAGCCCTGGCTCGCGATATTGTCGCGGATTTTGCCCCAGAACCACTCCCGCGCGTCCGGGTTGGTGCTGTCGATCAGCGCGCCGGCGCGGTCGAACCGGACGGGAAGGCCGTCGACCGGATTGCCGTCCTTGTCCTTGAGCAGCCAGCCTTTCGTCGCCAGCATGTCGAAATAGCGCGATTCCCGCTCGAAGCGCGGCCACACGCTGACGATGGAGCGCATCCCCATGGCGTTGAGTTGGTCGTTCATGCCCTTGGGATCGGGGAAATAGGTGCGGTCAATGTCCATCTGCCCCATGCGGGTCCAATAGAACCAGTCGAGCACCATCACGTCGAGCGGCAGGCCGCGCTGGCGATAGCCCTTGGCGACATCCAGCAATTCCTGCTGGCTCTCGTAACGCGCCTTACTCTGGATGAGGCCGAAGCCCGCCTTGGGCGGCAGCGGCGTGTCGCCGGTCAGCTTGGCATAGCCGGCGTAGATCTCGTCGGCTGTCTTGCCGGAAATGACGAAGAAGGAGACGCGCTCGCCCACCTGGCTCTGCCAGCGGGTGCTGCTGTGCAGGCCCGGCCAGACCAGGGTGCGGGCGGGATTGTCCCACATGATGCCATAGCCCTTGTTCGTGACCATGAAGGGGACGCAGACGGTTTCGCCCGCAGGCGCATCATAATAATGTTTGCAGTCGATCTCTCGACCCTTGAGGTCGAGCTTGCCTTCCTGATTTTGCCCTAGGCCGTAATAATGTTCGTCGCCCGGCGCGTCGAAACTGGCGCCGACCTTGAAGGTCTGTTCGCCATTGACGGTGACCGGCGCCATTTCCCAGCCGGTCATCCGGGTCAGCAGCTTGCCGCCCGCGTCCCGCACGGACAGGCTGACGGGCGGGAGCGAAGGCGCGAAATAGCGTTCCATCTGCGTCGGCGCCTTGGGCCAGGGCTGGGGGTCGACGGTCAGTGTCAACGCCGACGAGCGGAAAATATCGGCGCCCGCTTTGTTGCTGTGCGTCCAGCCGGTCGCGTCCGACTTGGCGATGGGGCCGGGGCCGGGGGCAGCTTGCGCCAGCGCCTTGTCGAGCGCGATGGTGACGCGCACGATATTGGGCGCATAGGGCTCGATCGCGACGCGGCTGCCATGGCGGTCGAGCAGCGCCATCGGTTCGGCCAGCGCCGGGGCGGTCAGCCCGATGCTGGACACGCCCAGTGCGATCGTTGCTAATATCGTCTTGAAACCCGTTGCGCTCATCCCTCGAAGTCCCCGTTCTTGTATTAAACCAGGCCCCGGCCATCGATGCGGACGGCGGGCACGAAGCCGTTGTTTTGCGGCATATCGACGTGCAGGCCCGCGCCGTCCTGCCGGAAGGCAAGCGGCCCGCCGCCAAGCAGCGTCACCTGGCTGATCTGGCCCTCGATGCGACCGCGCGCCAGTGAGCGGATGGTCGTAGACCCGCCCGGCCGGCCCAGGAACAGCGCATAGAGCGCGCCCTTGTTGGTGGTGAAGCGGATGTCCTGGGCGGTGAAGGGTTTGGCCTTCTCCTCATTCTGCATCCCCGCGATCAGCTCGGTCGGACCTTCGCCATAGATACGCCAGGGGCGCGAGCCGAAGATCGCCTCGCCGCCATGCGCCATCCATCCAGTCATGCCGTCGAGGATCTTCTCCTCTTCGCTGTCGATCGAGCCGTCGCCGGGCTGCGGGATGGAAAGCAGGAGGTTGCCATTCTTTGACACGACATCGGCCAGGCGCTGGATCACTTCCTCGGCGGTCTTGTAGCTTTTGTCGTTCAGGCGCGCGACATTATAGAACCAGTCGCCGATGCAGGTATCGGTCTGCCACGGCTCATCCCATAAATGATCGGTAAAGCCGCGCTCGACATCCTGCACCATGCCGAAGCGGGCATAGGGTTTGAGCTGCTTGCCCGTCAGCACCACGTCGATCTTGCCATGCCACTGGATCGAGCGGTTATAATAGTCGGCTGCCGCTTCCAGCCCGACCGGGCCGAAGGGCAGCTCATGATCGTCCATATAGACGAGGTCAGGCCTGTATTTCTCGACCAGGTCGGTCTGGCGCAGCAGCCAGCGGGTGACATAGGCCGGGTCGTCTTTCGGCCCGGTCTCGATCCACTGGCCGTTGTTTGCGTCGTGCCACTGGTTCATCGCCTCGATGCTGTCGATGCCGTCGGGTAGGACCGCATGACCGCCGGTGTAGAGTTCCTGCGGGTCCAGGCCCTCCCACCATTGGCCTACGCCATCGGCCTTGCGCAGGCGGAAGGCGTCATAGCGCTCGCCCTTTTTCGGACCCGTCGGGTCATAGCCATAGGCCGGCTGATACCAGTGCCAGGCATGGGCGGCGTGATTGGACACGCCGAACTTCAGGCCGGCCTTGCGCGCGGCCTTTTCCCAGATGCCGACGACATCCTTTTTCGGCCCGACGCGCAGGCTGTTCCAGGCGTGATAGCGGCTGTCATAGCAATCGAGATTGTCGTGATGGCAGGCCAGCGCCATGAAATATTTGGCGCCCGCCTTCTGGTAGCGGGCGATCAGCGCATCCGGGTCCCATTTGTCGGCGGTCCACAGATGCTGGATATCCTTCATCCCCGCAACCGACGGATGGCCGTAGGTTTTCAGGTGATGCTCATACATCGGGTGGCCCTGCATATACATGAAGCGGCCATACCAGTCGCCCTGCTGCGGCACCGATTGCGGCCCCCAATGCGACCAGAGGCCCAGCTTGGCGTCGCGGAACCAGTCGGGATAGCGGTAATTGTCGACCAGCGATGGCCAGCTCGCCTGCACCGGCCCGCGCGCGGTGCCCATCGGACTTGCCGCGCGCGCCGAGCGGGCGAGGCCGAGCGCGGCGGCACCGGCGAGAAAGGAGCGGCGGCCGAAGGATTGCATCATTTCTTCCCCAGGGTCCGGGCGATCGCTGCCTCGGCCAGCGGTCGCATGATGGCATAGCCTTCCTTTGTCGGATGCACCCCGTCGCTCGACAGGCCCGCCTTCATCGCGCCATCAGGCAGCGCCATGGCGCTATGATAATCGACATAGGTAAAGCCTTTGGCGCGCGCATAGTCCGCCAGCCATGTGTTGATGGCTGCGATCTGCGGCGCGGGGGTCATGCCCGGGCTCCAAGGGAATGCGCCGGCCGGCGGAATGGAAGCGATGATGACCTTGATCCCGTGCGCCCGCGCCAGTTCGGCCATGCTTTGAATGTGGCCCAGCACCGTTTCCATCGTCGCCGCGCCCGTATTGCCCGCAATATCGTTGGTGCCGGCCATGATATGGACGACCTGGGGCTTGAGCGCGATCACGTCCTGGCGGAACCGGACCAGCATCTGCGCCGTCGTCTGGCCGCTGATCCCGCGATCGACCAGCCCGCTCGTGAACAGCGAGGGATCGGCATTGATCCAGTTGTCGGTGATGGAATCGCCCATGAAGACGACGCGGACCGTCTGACCCTTCAGCGACTTGTTGTCGGCGGCATAGCGGCAGAGCTGCCCGAAATCGCGCGTCAACATATGCAGGTTCCACATTTGCCATCCTGCATCGCCTTCAGGCCTGGGATGGACGGGGCAGGGGTCGGGGACGATGCCGACTGGATCGTCCGCATGGGGATCACCGGGCACTTTGGTCTCGGCAAAGGCGACGCCGCTGATCGCGAGCGCGCAAAGAACGGCAGTCAGGCGCAACATCCTCATCTCTCCCCTATCGTCCGCGCAATGCCTGCTCGATCGCATGCTGCGCGATCGGGGCCATCACGGCGTAGCCATTGTCGAGCGGATGGATACCATCCTGCGTATAGGCGGCGGCCATCAGGCCGTTGCGGTCCACCAGAGCGTCGAAATAATCGGCATAGACATAGCCGCGCCGGGCGCAGAAATCGCGCAGCCAGATATTGAGCGCCAGCAGTTCGGCGGGCTTGCGCTCTGCCACCACATGTTTTGCAGCGTCGCTATAATCGTTGACCGGCAGGATCGATCCGAACACGACCCTGATGCCGTGGGCATCCGCCAGATCGCCCATCGCTTCCCAATTGGTTTCGATCTGCTCGGCCGTTTCCTGTTGCAGAAAACCCTGCACGTCATTGATTCCAGCCAAAATCACGACGGCGCTGGGCTTCAATGCAACCACGTCCTGATGGAAGCGCAGCAGCATCTGCGCCGTCACCTGGCTGCCGATGCCGCGATTGACATAGGGTTTGCCGGGAAAGCTGGCGGCCAGGTTCCAGCGGTCAGTGATGGAATCGCCCAGGAACACGACCCGCTGCTCGTCCGGCGCGGGCGGCGGCAGTGCAGCATTGGCGGGCGCGTACAGATAACGCTCGCCGAAATCCTGCATCAGGCTGGGCACCAGCTTCGCACGGAACGGCCCGAGCCACGGTCCCCAATCCTTTTCCCCGACGGTGCGCCGTTCGGGGGCGCTTTGATAAGAGTCCGATGCGGCCAGTGCCGGGCTTGCCGCCAGAACCAGTAGCGGAAGCAGCGCGATCTTCATGCCCCAATCAACCCATGTCGGGCGGCAAAGGTGGCGAACAGTGCCGGCCAGGCGGCCGCCTCCATCATGGGCGCCGGGCGCACGCCAAAGCCATGGCCGCCCGCGCTGAAGATGTGCAGCGCCACGGGGCGGTTGGCCGCCTCCATCGCCTGGAACAAAGCAATGCTGTTGGCCGGGGGGACCAAGCCGTCGTCGGTGGCATGGGCCAGGAAAATGGGCGGCGTGGATGCCGAGACGCGCCGCTCCACCGACCGGGCAAGCCGCATCGGCTTGGGCGCGTCAGGCCCCAGCAGATTATCGCGCGATCCGCCATGGCTGAACCCGGCGTCCAGGCTCACGACTGGATAGAGCAGTCCCGCGACGTCCGGTCGCGCATCGCCACGATCGGCGGCATCGACAGGGTCATAGACCCGCTCGCCATGCCGCGTCGCCAGCGATCCGGCCAGATGGCCGCCTGCGGAAAAGCCGAGAACGCCGACACGGCTTTTGTCGACAGCGAAAGCGACAGCTCCGGCGCGGATCAGTCGCATCGCCCGCTGCGCATCCTGCAACGGCACATCCTCGCGCCGCGCCCAGCCTTCGCCGGGCAGGCGATAGAGCAGGATGAAGGCTGTGATCCCGCGCGCGTTGAGCCAGTCCGCCTGGTTGGTGCCCTCATTGTCATAGGACAGGAAACCGTATCCGCCGCCCGGCACCACCAGCATCGCCGCACCATTGGGGCGGGCGGGGCGGCGCACCACCATCACCGGGCGGTCGATGCCGGTAACCCAGCGGTCCAGCTTGCCCGCTTCCCTGGACTGATCGTCGATCTTGCGGACGATGCGTGCCCCGGTGTCGCCGGGCGGCGAGCCGGGCCACAGGTCGATGACCTCGTCGGCTGCGTTCGTCTGCGCTCCGGCCAGCGTCGGTAGCGCAGCGATGCCGGCGGCGGTGATCAGGGCCATGCGGCGGTCCATCATGGTCATGTATCCTTTTCCTCCTGCTGAGCGCGACGGGGCGGCGCGGTGATGATCGGCGACATCTCCGCGCCGATCGTGCGGGCAGCCTCGCGCACCAAATGGCTGCACTCGTCCATCGTGGCGCGATTGGCGGGGCCATCGACATAGGGCATGGTGAGCGCCGCGCGCGCTACATCGCCGGCCAATATGGGGGCGGACAGGTCGGTGATGCCGGTCAGCATCGGGCTGGGCGCATTGGCGCCACCCGCGACCACGACGGCATCCAGCCGCGCGGACAGATCGTTCTCGTCGAAATCGCCGCCATTCGCGCGGATGTCCTCCAGCATGGCGGCCCGCGACTCGGGCGGCTGGAACGCCAGCAGGATGCGCCCGGAATTGGAGCGGTGGAGCGGGCGGCGATATCCCACACGCACGGCAAAGCCCGAAAGGCCCGGCGCCTCGATTGCAATGATGACCACCATCTCGGCGCCCGACGCCACGCCCAGATGGCAGCTTTGCCCAGCCCTGCGCGCCAGTTCCTGCATCACGGGCAGGGCGGTGGACGCCAGGTCGCGGATCGGCGGCTGGCTCATGCCCAGCGCGAACAGCCGGTTGGTGAGGCGGTAGCCGTCTTCGGCGCGCGCGATATAGCCATGTTCTTCCAACACCTGGAGCATTCGGAATATTTCGCTGACGGATCGGCCCAGAGCAACAGATATGTCTGACATGATGAGGGGGGTGCTGGCCGCTGCGAGCAGCTCGATGATTTCGAGACCCTTTTTCAGGGCAGGTGCCTGATAACGCGTTTTGCCGGTCATTGTCCCCTCCACCAAGCGTCGCTTTTCAGCCTGTTATACCCGCCGACGCAGCATCAGCCCCTAAAGCCGTGCACATATAAAATCAATTTTTATATTTCATATTGGCAAATGTGCGAGTATTGGAGTTTCGTCGTGGTAACGCTCTCAGGGCGGACTGCGACGTCTTTAGGGAAGTGTTCCGCCGCCTCCCGTGCGGTGCGAATCATCAGTGCCCGCTCCGAATCAAGGGGCAGGGAGAGGAAAAGGGTTCCATGTCCAAGATGACTTTCACGCCACGTCGCGCAGCCTTGCTGGCGGGTATCTCGATCGGCAGCATGATGCTGGGCGGCCATGCCATGGCGCAGGATGCCGCTACCGCGTCGCAAGCGGCGCCCGCCGATGACGAAGCCGCGATCGTCGTGACCGGCGTGCGCGCCAGCCTGTCGAGCGCACAGTCGATCAAGCGCAATAGCGACGTTATCGTGGATTCCATCGTGGCCGAGGACATCGGCAAACTGCCCGATCGCAACGTCGCCGAGGCGCTGCAACGCATTCCCGGCATTCAGGTCCAACGCCAATATGGTGAGGGCAGTTCGGTTGCGATCCGCGGCCTTACGCAGGTCCGCACCGAACTCAACGGTCGGGACATATTCACCGCCAGCGGCGCCAACCAACTCAGCCTTGAGGATATTCCCTCGGAATTGTTGGCGGGCATCGACGTGTACAAAAATCCCTCGGCAGACCTGATCGAAGATCAGCTTTCGGGCACCATCAATTTCCGGACGCGCAAGCCCTTCGACTTTGACGGCTTCAAAGCGGCGGCCACGCTCACGCAAAGCCATTTCGATCTGGTCGACAAGTTCAAGCCGTCCGCCTCCCTGCTGCTGAGCGATCGGTGGGAAACCGGCATCGGCGAAATCGGCATACTTGCCAGCGTCTCCTACCAGAAGACCGCCTTCCGCCAGGATACGATTTCGACCGAACCATTCTACACGCTTGATCCCAGCGTACCCGCTGATGCTGCGGTGCTCGACACGCTCGGCCGCACCGGTCAGACGACTACGCTGCCGCACGGCACGGGTATCGGACAAGTTTATGGCGACCGTCGTCGCCTCGGAACCGACATTTCGGTTCAATGGCGCCCCAGCGACACGCTGGAATTGACCGCTGAGGTTTTTCGTTCAGACTATAAGTTCCGCTTGGACGATTATAGCTTCTTTGCGTATACTTCGACCAGTGCGATCGTGCCTCAGCCGGGTGCGCCATTTACCTATGCCGACAATGGCGATTTCCAGAGCGGCACCTTTATTGACCTGCCGATCGGCGACAATACGAGCGCGCAGACCCGTCGATCCAAGACCACCGATTATTCGCTGAACCTTAAGTGGAAGGCGACGCCGAACCTGACGATCAGCGCTGACGGTCAATATGTCGATGCGACAACCAAGAATCTGCGTTCGATCTTCGGTCTCAACGGCACGGCCGACACGCTCTACCAGAATATCTCGGGATCAGTGCCGGTCGTGAATATCGGTTCGTCCACCGGACTGACCAATCCCGCGACCTACGACAGTGCATTTTATCTCGACAACCTCAATGAATCGAAAGCCTCGGACAAGACCGCACGGCTCGACGCCGAATATCGCTTCGACGCTGGCATCCTCTCGTCCATCAAGGCGGGTCTGCGCTTCGCCGATCGGCGCAACAAGACGATCGACACGGGCTATCGCTACACCGGCCTCTCAAGCATCCCAACCGATCTGGAAACCGTCAACCTGGACGATTTCTTCCGGGGCGACGCCGATCTGTTCGGAAATATCATAGCCTTTAAGCGCGGCATCATCCGCAATTATCAGGCCACATTGGATACGTTGGGCATCGCCAGTGCGCCGTCCTACGTACAAAGCGGGACCAACCAGCAACTACAAAAAACCTATACCGGCTACGCCACCGCTTTCTTCAAGGCCGATCCGGTCGACGGCAATATCGGCGTTCGCGTGGTCCGCACCGATCTGGACGTGTCAGGATATTATCAGCAGACGCCGATCATAATCGACGAGAATGGCAATGAAACCAATGGCCCGACCGTCTTCAATCCAATCGCCGTTTCGCGCAGCTATACTTCGGTTCTGCCGAGCCTGAACCTGCGCATTCACCTGACCGACGATCTGCAACTGCGCCTCGCCGCGGCCAAGAATATCTCGCGGCCAAGCTTCACGCAGTTGAACCCCAGCCTCACCATCACAGAGCCGGGCAGCGCGCAGCAGGACCAGGTGCATAGCACCTCGGGTGGCAACCCCTATCTGAAGCCGATGAAGTCGGACAATCTCGACGCATCACTGGAATGGTATTTTTCGCGCACAGGATCGTTGACGGCGGCGGCGTTCTACAAGCGGATCAAGAATTACATCCAGACTGCCGTTTCGACACGCAATGTAACCTTCGAAAATGGTGACAGCTATAATTATGAAGTGACGTCCTACAATAATGTCGCCACCGGCAAGGTGAAGGGTTTCGAACTGGCTTATCAACAGTTCTTCGATTTCCTGCCAGGACCGCTCAGCGGTCTCGGGATGCAGGCAAACTTCACCTATGTCGATTCCAAGGCACCATCGCCGGCGACTGCCGGACCGGTCACCGATGTGCCACTCGAACTCTTGTCGAAATATAATTACAATATTGTGGGCATTTATGAATTGGGTGGTCTTTCGGCCCGTGTCGCCTATAACTGGCGCAGCAAATATGTTGTCACGACGGCGGGCAACGGAACCGGCAACCTGCCAATTTTCAACGAGCCGTTCGGTCAGCTCGACGCATCGATTAGCTATAATGTTACACCGCAATTTGCCCTTACGCTGGACGGTGTGAACCTGACGAATACGCGTCGCGCGACCTATTTCGGCATCGATACGCGGCCGCGCGACGTTGTTGTCAACGACCGCCGCATCAGCCTCACCGCCCGAATCTCCTATTGACGCAACCGCCGTTATGGTTGCCCCCTCATCCCCGGCGGCGCATGGCCGCAAGGCGCATCGCCGGGGATCGGGAGAACAGGCTGATATGATCGATGCGCATGGCCATTTCGGGCGTGCCGGTCGCAATGACGATCGTCGGCCTCGGGTGGCGCCGCGGTTGTGGTCCATCGCGATTCCGACCGGCTGCAACTTGCGGCAGAGCGCCGACAGCCTGATCCGGGGCCGGGATTGGCTGGTGTTTATCCCCAAGGCTTGCATGGTCCGTTGGCGCGACCGCGCCTGCACTGCGATGCCGGTCCACCGCCATCCGCTGTTCAGAGGCGGCAATATGACCCGCGGCTATCGACTGGAGCGACCCTCATGACCTCGTCCGACTTTCCGCGGCTCGGCATGGGCACCGCGCCTCTTGGCAATCTTTATCGTGCCGTCACGGACAGTGAAGCTCAAGCGACGCTCAATGCGGCGTGGGACGCGGGCATACGCTATTATGACACGGCGCCCCATTATGGCTTTGGCCTGGCCGAACGCCGTTTGGGCGCCATGCTGGCGCAGCGGGACGTAACCAACGAGGCGATCCTGTCGACCAAGGTCGGCCGCCTGTTGGTGCCGACCGATGCGCAGGGCGAACGTCACGGTTTCGTCGATGCCGACCCGTTCGAGCCGGTCTTCGACTATTCTGGCGAGGCCATCCTGCGCTCGTTTGATGCCAGCCGTCAGCGGATCGGGCGCGATCGCATCGACCTGTTGCTGGCGCATGATCTTGGTCGGCTGACCCATGGCGATGCGCATGAGGCGCATCTGCGCGTCTTCCTGAACAGCGGCTATCGCGCGATGCGGGACTTGCGCGACAGCGGCGCGGTCGATGCGATCGGGATCGGCGTCAATGAAGTCGCGATCTGCGACGCGCTGCTGGACCATATCGAACTGGACATGATCCTGCTGGCCGGCCGTTACACCCTGCTGGACCGCAGCGCCGAGCGGTTGCTGGCGCGTTGCGCCGCGCTGGGCGTCCGGCTCATCGTCGGCGGTCCCTATAATAGCGGCATTCTGGCGCGCGACCTGAACGGTCCGCTCCATTTCGACTATGGCGCGCCGAGTGACGATGTGCTGGAAAGAGCGCACGGGTTGGCGGCCATCTGCGCTCGCTTCGGCACGTCGCTGCCGGCGGCGGCCTTGCAATTCCCCCTGCGACACCGGCAGGTCGCGAGCGTCATTCCCGGCCTGGTCGGCGCCGATCAGGTCGTCGACACGATGGATCGCTTGGCCATGTCGCTTCCAGAGGCGCTCTGGTCCGCGCTTGATTCGGTTCTCGCGCCAGAGCCTCCGCGCGCCGGTCACGTCATGTTGCAGGATGATGCGCGCCTGATCCTGCTGCATCCCGACGACAATGTGCTGATCTGCGTCCGCGCGATCGATGCGGGCGATGTGCTGCCGGCTTCGGGCGGGACCATCCCCGCGCGCGAAGGCATTGCCATTGGGCACAAGGTCGCGCGCGTGCCGCTGACGGCCGGGGACAAGGTCATCAAATATGGCGCGCCGATCGGATCGATCACCGCCGATGCCGCCACCGGCGACTGGGTCCATATGCATAATATGAAGAGCGACTATATCAGCAGCCATACCCGCGGCACTCTGGGGGGCGGGGCATGATCGAGGCCTGGCTCCGGAAGGACGGTCGCAAGGGCATCCGCAACGTCGTCGCGGTCGCCTATCTGGTCGAATGTGCGCATCATGTCGCGCGGCGGATCGTCGACAAGGTCGATGATCCCGACGTGCACCTGATCGGCTTTCCGGGCTGCTACCCCAATGCCTATGCTGCCAAGGTGATGGAAGCGATCGCCACCCATCCTAATGTCGGCGGGCTGGTGATCGTGTCGCTGGGCTGCGAGAGCTTTAATCGCGAGCGGTTGCTGGCGGTGGCGCGGGCGAGCGGCCGGCCGGCGGAACTGCTGGTCATCCAGGAAACCGGCGGGACGGCAGCGACGATCGCGGCGGGACTGGAGGCGGTGGAGCGGGTGCGCGCGGCCATCGCCGATGTGGAACGCGTGCCGATGAACGTGGACGAACTGGTGATCGGCACCATCTGTGGCGGTTCCGACGGGACCAGCGGCATCACCGCCAATCCGGCGGTCGGCCGGGCGTTTGATCGCCTGGTCGCGGCCGGCGCGGCCTGCATCTTCGAGGAGACGGGGGAACTGGTCGGCTGCGAGACCATCATGGCCGATCGCGCGGCCACGCCGGAACTGGCCATCGCGATCGAGGCCTGCGTTCACAAGGCCGAGCATTATTACACCATCATGGGCTTTGGCAGCTTCGCGCCGGGCAATGCCGAAGGCGGCCTCACCACGCAGGAGGAGAAGTCGATGGGCGCCTATTCCAAATCCGGCTCCTCAATCATCCACGGCATATTGAAGCCGGGCGACCTGCCGCCGACGGGCGGCCTCTATCTGCTCGACGTCGTGCCTGATGGAGAGCCGCGCTTCGGCTTTCCCAATATTGCCGACAATGCGGAGATTGTCGAACTCATCGCCTGCGGCGCGCATCTGACGCTCTTCACCACCGGGCGCGGGTCGGTGGTCGGATCGGCCATTTCGCCGGTCATCAAGATTTGCGCCAATCCCGACACGGCCCGCCGCCTGGCCGCCGACATGGACGTCAATGCCGGCCGCATCCTGGAAGGCGAGGCGACGCTGGAGCAGGTGGGCGCGGAAATCTACGACAAGGTGCTTGCGGTCGCCGGCGGCGACCGCAGCATTTCGGAATCCCTAGGCCATCAGGAGTTTATTTTGACTTACAAGGCTTTCGATCCCATCGGCCCCGACTGTCTGCCGACAAGGGCGCGGGCATGAGCGGGCGGCTGGCCGGCAAGGTCGCGCTTGTCACGGCGGCGGCCCGCGGCATCGGTCGCGCCACGGCGGAGCGCTTCGTGGCCGAAGGCGCGCGGGTGATCGCGACCGACCGGGACACGCAAGCGCTCGACGGCCTGGATGGCTGCGAATTGCGGGCGCTCGATGTCACCGACGGGGCGGCGGTGCGCGCGCTGGTGACGGACATCGGCGCGATTGATGTGCTCGCAAACATCGCCGGCGTCGTTCATGCCGGCAACATTCTCGAATGCAGCGAAGCGGACTGGGACTTCGCCCTCTCGCTCAACATGACGGCGATGTATCACACGGTCCGGGCCGTCCTGCCCGAAATGCTGGAAAAGGGCGCGGGATCGATCGTCAACATGTCTTCCATCGCCAGTTCGGTGAAGGGCATCCCCAATCGCTTCGCCTATGGCGCGAGCAAGGCCGGTGTCATTGGCCTGACCAAGGCGGTGGCGGCCGATTTTGTCGGCCAGGGGGTGCGGTGCAACTGTATTTGTCCGGGCACGATCGACACGCCATCCCTGCAACAAAGGCTCCAGGACACCGGGGACTATGACGCAGCGCAGGCTGCCTTCATCGCGCGCCAGCCGATGGGCCGGCTTGGCCAGGCGGAGGAGATCGCCGCCCTGGTCCTTTACCTTGCCAGCGATGAAGCAAGCTTTACCACGGGCGCTGTGCATGTGATCGACGGTGGCTGGGTAAACTGATGCATGCCCGGTCGCATCCAAGTTGCTACCGCTTGACCCCTGGCGCTTAGCCTTCGTCCGCTTGATCAGGTTGCGAAGAGGTCACCTTGGCCTGCCCGGGCGGCCGGACGCTGCGAAGCTGGCTGCGGGCCAATCAGTGCGCGTGCTCTTCCCGCCAATATATATACTGCCTGCCGTTGCGCGCCCCGGTTGAGATGGTCGACACGATAGCCCTGATAGTGACGTGTGAGCAGGCCGGCCTTTACCAGTTCGGACGCGGCCCGGCTAAGATTGGTCTTGCCCGAAGCGCGTACGCGGGTGCGGACTTCATCCTGCACCATCTCTTCATCCGGCGACGCATTTCCCGACAAGCGCCCGGTTTTTCGTAACTCCTCGCGAACGCGTTCGACCAGCGCCATGCGGCGCGGGTCTCGATGTCCCATCGGCGTCAGCGCATCGCATAACCAGTCGCGCAGCGGGACGATGCCTTCGCCCATGCGCACCCATGGCCCCGCGCTGCCGTCGGGACGCGCCACATCGGCGATCAGCGTGAGCAGCATGAAGGCATAGCGCGGCCGTGAACTGCAATGCGACAATTGGTCGAGCAGAAGCGAAATATCGCTGCCCCCGGCAGGGCGGGAAGAAACGGGTGCTGGGAACATATCAGGAATCAAGCACAGAGCGGACTGGATGTGAATCCACTTTTTTCGGCGAGTCGCACTTTGTCGGCAGTGACACTTTACCCGACGGTAAAGTGTCATGGCGGAAACTTTACGGGCTGTGGCGCTATCCCCGGCAGATCGGTGAGGATCAAAGAAATGGCGGCGCATGGCTGCGCCGCCCGAAATCTCCAGAAGATTGCGGAAACAGTCCCGATTGATTTTTATACGCTTACGCGGTCCAGTCGCGGGGACAGCAGGTGCACTGCCGCAAGCGCCACGAAATAGGCACTGCCGGCGACCGCGAAGAGAGGCGTATAGCTGCCGATGCTGTCAAGAATATATCCGGCATATTTCGCCATCGCCATGCCGCCAATGGCACCCATGGTTCCGCCGATCCCAACGACCGACCCTACCGCACCCCGCGGAAAGAGGTCCGAAGGAAGCGTGTAGAGATTGGCCGAAAATGCCTGATGGGCCGCAGTTGCTATGCCGATCACCAACACGGCAAGCCAGAGATTGTCGATCGACTGGGCAAAGAAGATCGGGAGCACCGCGCACGCGCATAGAAGCATCGTCAGTTTGCGGGCGGCATTGACGCTTTTGCCCGCCTTCATCAATCGACCCGACAGCCAGCCGCCAAAGATGCTGCCGCCATCGGAGAGCAGGTAGATGGCCACTAGCGGCGGACCGAAACTGATAAGGTCCAGGCCATAACGTGTGCCAAGATAGCCCGGCAGCCAGAAGAGGAAGAACCACCAGATCGGGTCGATGCAGAATTTGCCGATCGCGTAGGCCCAGGTTTCCCGCACGCTCATGATCCGGCCCCAGCCGATCTTCTGCACCGGGTCGGCCGGATCCTGCTGAATATACGCCAGTTCTCCGGCAGTAACTTTGGGATGTTCCTGCGGTCGGCGATAGAGGGCGAGCCAGGCCACCAGCCAGATAATGCCGAATATACCGGTCGCATAGAAGGCGACGCGCCAGCCGTAAGCGACCGTCAGCCAAGGCACGAGCAAAGGGGTTACGATCGCCCCCACATTGGCGCCCGCATTGAACAGGCCAATGGCAAAAGCCCGCTCCTTTTGCGGGAACCATTCCGTCACGGCCTTGATGCCCGCAGGAAAATTCCCCGACTCCCCGATTCCAAGGCCGAAGCGGGCGAGCGCGAACTGAGTGACGCCGTGGACGCCGCCATGGGCCATGTGGGCAACCGTCCAGACGATCACCGCCACGGCATAACCAAGCCGCGCACCGATCATGTCGACGATCCGGCCAAAGCCCAGATAACCGATCGCATAGGCGGCCTGAAACCAGAAAACGATATTGGCATAGTCGGTTTCCGACCAGGCCATCTCTTCGGCCAGAGTAGGCTTGAGCACGCCTATCATCTGTCGGTCCACGTAATTGATGGCGGTGGCAGCGAAGAGCAGTCCCACCACGACCCACCGATAACGACCGACCGTTGGCGCCGGCATCTCAGCTTCCCTCATCATCCAGCTCCATTTTATCTGATCAGGCCCCTTAACGCGGCTCTTGAGTGCCAATGCTGCAATGGAGCGCGCCGAGCGGACCGAAATCCATCTTCACCTCCTGGCCCGGCCGTATCGGGTGGACACCTGTGACAGCACCGGTCGATATCCACCAGCCCGTTTCGATCGGGATATTCCGCCTGGCAAGATTTTCCAGCAGGAAACGGACCGAGCCGATGGCGCCAAAGGTAAAGGCAGAGGCACTGCCTTTGCCCACTGGCGCGCCATCGATTGATGTGATCACCTCTTGGTCGGCATAGGTGTTATCCCGCCATGACGGTACAGCCGGACCGATCAAAAGACCGTTATTATTGCCGAAATCGGAGATGGTCACTGCCGGTCCCATGTCGTTGATGCCGACGAAAGGAGAACTGGCGATTTCCACGCCGATATGGACGGCGTCGATATGCCCTGCCGCTTCTTCCAATGTGAATTGGCTTTGGTCTGCTCGCGGCGCCTTGCCGATGCGAAACAGAAATTCCGCCTCGATCGCGCCGAAGCCACCCGCGTAGATCAGGCCCTGTGAAGCGGGGCCGATCATCGACACTGTGTTTGCGAAAATAGGTCCGGCCAACCGATCGCAGCCATATTGGTCGCTAAGCGGCGGCAGAATGCGCCCCACCTTCCATCCGGCGATAACGCCGCCCATCCGGGCCAGCGCGCTATCCTGTATGGCATAGGCCTCATCCAGTGTGGCTGGCGGCGCACCGGGATATTCATCGAGGCTCTGTGCTGCCTTGCGGGCCGCCAGAAAGCGTTCAGCAATGGCTTCTGTCATGCTGGTGCTGGCGTTCACGCGAAAATCCTTTCCGTCAAAAATCTCCTGATCGGGTATAGGAAACCGGTGTCATTATCAAGCTATTGTCTGCTAGGCCGCTGGCGCACGGGCGCAACTCGTCTATAAGGCGCCATGGCGAAGCAGAAACAAGATGAGGGGCCAGCGGCCAAGCTGACGATCAATGATATTGCGCGTTTGGCCGGCGTTTCAAAGAAAACCGTCAGTCGCGTCATCAATCGTTCTCCGCTGCTCAACCGGGAGACCCGCGACAAGGTCGAAGCCATCATTCGGGAAACGGGGTATGTCCCCAATCCACAGGCGCGCGCATTGGCGCTTGGCCGCAATTTTCTGATCGGTCTGATTTACGATAACCCCAACGCGCAAATGGTGCTTTCCATGCAGCGGGGCATTCTCGAGGCGCTGCACGGGACGGAGTTCGAACTTGTCATCCGGCCCGTCGATCGGGGATCCAATCAGGTCATGGAAGATATTCAGGGCTTTGTGACGCGACAGCGGCTCTTTGGCGTTGTGGTGCTGCCCCCCATGTCGGAAAATGACGCGCTCATGCGGATGTTGGATGAACAGGGATGTCGTTACGTCCGCATGGGGTCAGCGATACTCGATGATCCCGAGCATATGGTCGCTTCCAACGACCGGGAAGCGGTGGCCGATGCGGTGCGCCATCTGATCGCCCAAGGGCATCGTCGCATCGGGTTGATTGCAGGGCCGCATGGTTTCCGCTCAGCGCGGGAGCGACGCGAAGGTTTCGAAATGGCGCTGGCGGAAGCTGGCATCAGTTTGCCGCGCAGTTTGGTGGCGGATGGACAATATACGTTCGAATCGGGGTTGTCCGCGTCGGAAAGTCTGTTCGATTTGACGCCGCGCCCCACGGCCATTTTTGCCAGTAACGACGAGATGGCCGCAGGGGTTCTTTATGCTGCGCGCCTGCGTGGCATCGCCGTACCGGAACAACTCTCCATCATCGGATTCGATGACACGCCGGTTACTACGCGCGTCTGGCCGCCACTCAGCACGGTTCGCTGGCCTATTGTAGCCATGGGGCGCGCAGCGGCGCTTAAATTGATCGGCACAGCCATTGGCGAAGGGGCTGAGGTGAACGAACCCTCTATGTTCAGTTCCACTTTGATCCGGCGAGGATCAGTTGCACCGCCCGTTCAGACTTGATAGAGCCGGCTCCTGACACCGGTGTCCATCGAATGGAGGAGGAGCCATCATGTTCGAGAAGACCTATCACG
>NZ_AYOY01000204.1 GCF_000508185.1 Sphingobium sp. C100
CGCCGCCGCCGGCGCGGATGCCGTGGTCACCATGCTGCCGGCGGGCAAGCATGTGGAGAGCGTCTATACCGGCGAGGTGTTCGGCGCGGCCAAGCCCGGCGCGCTCTTCCTCGACTGTTCCACCATCGACGTCGCCACCGCGCGCCGCGTGATCGAGGCGGCGACCGCGCAGGGGTTCGAAATGGTCGACGCTCCCGTTTCGGGCGGCATCGCGGCGGCCAATGGCGGCACGCTGACCTTCATGGTGGGCGGCGCGGATGCGGCTTTCGCCAGGGCCCGGCCGATCCTGAGCGCGATGGGCAAGGCGGTGATCCACGCGGGCGGCGCGGGCAACGGCCAGGGCGCGAAAATCTGCAACAACATGCTGCTGGGCGCGACCATGGTCGCCACTTGCGAGACATTCGCCATGGCCAGGAAACTCGGCCTCGATCCGCAGACCTTTTACGATATTTCCAGCGTGTCGTCCGGCCAGAGCTGGTCGATGACCAGCTACTGCCCGGTGCCCGGCGTCGGCCCGCAGACCCCGGCCGACAATGGCTATCAGGGCGGCTTTGCGGTCGGTCTGATGCTCAAGGATCTCAAGCTCGCCAGCGAAGCCGCCGCTTCGGTCGGCGCGTCTGTGCCGATGGGCAACGCCGCCGAAGCGCTTTACCAGATGCTCGCCAACCAGGGCGAAGCGGGTCGCGACTTCTCGCTGATGATCGAGATGCTCGAAGGCAAATGATGAATGCCGTTCGCTTCGAGCGACGTCGAGACAGGTTTTTCGACACGCTCGAAGCGAACGGATGATCCTTATTTCCCCTTTGCCGCCTCCGCAGCCGCCAGCACGCGCAGCACGTTGCCGGACCAGATTTTCTGCACGTCCGCCTCGCTATAGCCAGCCTTGAGCAGCGCGGCGGTGATCTTGGGCAAGTCGGCGACATCCTCCATGCCGACGACGCCACCGCCGCCGTCCCAATCCGCACCGATGCCGACATGGTCGGGTCCGACGACCTCCAGCGCGTGCAGCATATGCTTCATGAAATCGTCGAAGCCCGGCCGGTCGGTGTCGGGGTAGAGCTTGTCGATCTCCTGCCGCTTCGCCAGCAGTTCGGCGCGTTTTTCCGCCGACAGTTTCGCGCCTTCGCGCATCTGGCCGTAGAGGGCTTTGAGGGCTTCCTGCCGTTGCGGGTTGGGCTTCGACGCGCGCAGATAGGCGCCATAGGCGTTCATCTGAATGACGCCGCCCTTGGCCGCCAGCGCCTTGAGATGCGCGTCGTCGATGTTGCGCGGATGATCGTAGACCGCCTTGCAGCCCGAATGGGTCAGCAGCACCGGCGTGGTCGATAGCGCAAGCAGATCGTCCAGCACCTGGTCGCTGCTGTGCGAGGCGTCCGGCACGACGCCCAGCCGGTTCATTTCCTTGAGCAGTTCCTTGCCCAGCGGGCTGAGGCCGCCATAGCGCGGCTTGCCCGATGGGTCGGTCGAACTGTCGGCGAACTGGTTATGCGCGAAATGGGCAAAGCCCACGACCCGCACGCCCATGGCGTAGAAGGTGTCGAGCAGCGAGACATCCTCACCCAGCGGATAGGCATTTTCGATCGACATATAGACGACCCGCTTGCCCGCCGCCGCGATCGGCGCGGCGTCCTTCGCTTCTGTCGCCAGCGCGAAATTGGCGGGGTCGGCCGCCACCATGTTGCGGATCGACAGGCCGCGCATGATCGCGAAGTCGCGCGCCTTGTGGAAACCCTCGATCGTGAGCGGCCCCTGGCTCGTGTAAATCGCCCAGAAGCCGCCATCCAGGCCGCCCTTCTTCATGCGCGGCAGATCGACCTGGGTATAATCATGCAGGACGTCATGTTCCTCCTCGATCGACCAGCCCGGCAGGTCGAGCGAGGCGGGCGTGTCGAGATGGGTGTCGAGCGTCAGCAGCTTCTGGTGCAACTGATAGACCTGTTTCGACACTTGCGCGGCAACGGGGGCGGAGAGCAGCGCGGCCAGCGCCGCGCCCGTCAACAAAGCCTTGCGCATCAGATTTCACCCGAGATGGTGAACTGGAAGGTGCGCGGGCTGAGCGGCCGGAAGAAGCCGTCACCGGTCACTGACGAAGAGATGTAGGACAGCGTGTCCTTGTCGAACAGATTATCGATGTTGAACCGCGCTTTCACGCTCTTGACCGGGCCGAAGCTCCAGCCGTCGCCAACATCGACATAGGCGCTGAACACGGTGAAGCCCGGCACGCTCGATCCCGGCGTATTGGTAAAAGTCGACCAGCGCTCCGAGGTATATTTGCCCGAGACATTCGCGACCAGCCAGCTTGCCGGCTCGACGGTCACGCCGCCGCTGATGATCCACTTGGCGCTGTCGGGGATATATTTGCCCGCAATCTCGATCGGCGTGGCGGCGGGAATGTCGTCCTTGAACTTGGCATTGTTGTAGGTGACGTTCATATTGCCATAGGCAAGGCCGTCCAGGAAGGCAGGCTTGTAGGTGCCGCTGAATTCGACGCCATAGGCGCGGACCCGGCCGACATTCTGGTAGAAAGTCTCGGTCGCCGCCCCGCCGCTGCCCGGCAGGATGGTGGTGATCGACTGAATGCGGTTCTTGAACTTCGTGTAATAGCCCGCGAGCGAGGCGTAGAGCTGCCCCTGATTGGTGCGGATGCCCAGTTCCATGTTGGTCGAGCGTTCCGGCGCAGGCTGCGGCACCAGCGCGCCGCCGGCGCGGATCGCGGAGTAGATATCGTCCAGCCCCTTGGGCAGCGCCATATTTTCGGCATAGGACGCAAAGACCTGCGTGCGGCCGTCGATCTTGTAGAGCAGGCCCGCCATCGGCAGGAACATGTCACGATATTGGGCGCGGTTGACGCTGGGGCCATAGCCCGGCACGGCGACGCCGCCGACGGTCAGATAATAATCGGCGAAATCGCGATAGCCGCTGTAGCGATAATCCATCATCAGGCCCTTGAAGCCCAGATCCAGCACCAGCCGCTCATCCGCCAGCTTGAGCGTGTCCTTCAGGAAAATCTGGAGCGTGTCGCGCTTGGAGCGATAATCGCGGCGCAGATAGACCAGTTCGTCAAGCAACGGCGCGCCGTCCGGGGCACCGTCCACGGTATTGTAGCGCGCCTGGGTGCGATGATATTTGTCGACCTCCGCCCACATGCCGGTCTCGACCGTGTTGATGCCCATTTCCCAGTGCAGCCTGGTGGTGATGCCATAGCGATCGCCCCCCACGCCCGAGCGGCCGAACTGGATTCCTTTGGGCGCAACGACCGGCAGGCCAACGGCTGCCTGCGCCGTGTAGCGGCTCAGCGAGTTGGCATAGGTGTCTGGGGACACGCCATAGCCGTCCTTGTCCTCCCAATAGAGCGTCGATTCCGCCCAGACGCCATCGGCGATGCCGGCATGGAAGGTCGCACCATAGAGCTTGTCCTTCCGCACGTTGATGGCGAGATTATAGACCTGCGCATAATTGCTGTTCGAATAATAGACGCCCGGCACCGTCGGCTCGAAGCCCGGCGTCGTGTTGGGCACATTCTCGATATAGGCCGCGTCCCGGCCGCAGCGGCCAAGTATATCCGTCGCCGCACAGTTATAAAGCGCTCGTGACATCGACGGCGAGTCATAATCGAAAAAGTCGTTCGACACGAATTTGAAGCGCGCCCAGCTGTCGCCGCCCAGATCGGCATGGATCTGCGCTTCCCAATGTTCGCGATCGACCGAGCCGGGACCGCGCCACAGGTCGGTGTCCAGCTTGGTGCGGCTGACATAGGCCTTGAACGGTCCCACCCGGCCGGTGCTGGCGCGGATGAAGGTGCGCTTCATGTTGAAGTCGCCAAAGCTCTGGGAGACGAACAGGCCCATCTCCTCCTGCGGCGCGATGCTGTTATATTGCACCACCGGCCCCAGCGTCGAATAGCTGGGCAGGCCGACATCGCCCGCGCCGATCGCGGCCTCCACCACGCCCAGATTTTCATTGTCGACATAGCGGAACACCGGGCTGCCGCCGAAAGCGTCGCTGCGCCCCGTCGGGATGCCGTCGACCACGAAGCCGATCTGGTCGAGGTTGAAGGCGCGGGTCTGGACGCTGTTGCCAAATTCATACAGGCCCAGCGCGCCGTCGGTCTGCACATTGAAGCCGGGCAATTGCTCCAGCATCTTGAGGCCCGAAATGCCCGACGGCGCGGACAGCAGCGCCTCGCGCGTCACGGCGACGACATTGCTCACCTTGTCCTCGCCGATCGCCTCCGACGATTGGGAGACGCGGCGGCCGGTGACGGTGATCATGTCTTCATCGCCCGTGACCGGTTCCTGGGCGTGGGCGGCGCTCAGCGCCCCGGCGGCGCAGGCCAGCAGCAGCGCGGCGCGCGAGGACAAGCGAATAGACGGCGTGACAGACATGAAAAGGCTCCCTGGCTATTGCGAGCCGATCAGGGCGACGCCGGGGCGCCGCACCTCTCCCGTGAAGCTGGCCAGGTGCCGACACACCATGCCAATCGTTTATCAGTTGCCCGATGAAACGAGGCTGATGCGCCAAGCCGCCATATGTCCGTCACAAATGTCCAAACTGTTGCCGTGCGGCAACAGCGTCGGCGTCAGCGGCCCTTCCAGACGCCGGGCCGCTTTTCGACGAAGGCGCTCATGCCTTCCTTCTTGTCTTCGGTCGCGGTCAGGATCTGGAACAGGCGCCGTTCGGTCAGCAGCCCCTGGGCAAGGCCGGTTTCGAAAGCAATGTTGACCATCTCCTTGTTCATCATCGCGGCCATGGGCGGCATGGATGCGATGGCCGCCGCCGTCTTGAGCGCTTCATCCAGCAATTCGGCAGCCGGCACGATGCGGCTTACCAGGCCAGAACGCTCGGCTTCGGCGGCATCCATCATCCGGCCGGTCAGGCACATTTCCATCGCCTTGGCCTTGCCCACGGCGCGGGTCAGCCGCTGCGACCCGCCCATGCCCGGCGCCACGCCCAGCTTGATTTCAGGCTGGCCGAATTTCGCGCTGTCGCCCGCGATGATGAAGTCGGCCATCATCGCCAATTCGCAGCCGCCGCCCAGCGCAAAGCCCTGCACCGCCGCGATCCACGGCTTGCGGGTCGCGACCACGCCGGTCTGCCAGCCGGAAAAAAAATCCTCCAGGAAGAAATCGGCCGAATCCTTGTCGACCATTTCCTTGATGTCGGCGCCGGCCGCGAACGCCTTTTCGCCGCTGCCCGTCAGCACCGCGCAACGCTGGCTGGGGTCCGCGTCAAAGGCGGTGAAGGCAGCGCTCAGTTCCGCCAACACCTGGCTGTTGAGCGCGTTCAGCGCCTGCGGCCGGTTGAGCGTGATCAGCGTCACCGCGTCGCGCTGTTCGACCAGAATCATGTCATAGGTCATCGCCATCTCCATTGTTCGATTTGGGATCGCTCTATTGGTCCGGGCGGCGGGCGGCCAGCCCTTCCCTCCTTGCATTCATGCCGCTGCTATCGGCACAGATGCATGAAATCGCGATCATAGCTTCTGATATGCGCGCCGCCATCGACATAAAGGGTCTGTCCGGTCACGGCGGCCGCATCGACCAGATAGAGCACCGCCTGCGCGATGTCGTCCGCCTGCGGCAGCCGGCCGAGCGGCATCAGCTCGCCCAGCCGCTCCATCTGCGCCTCGTCATAATCGGGCGTCGCGATGGTCAGGCCGGGCGCGACGGCGTTGACCCTGACCTTGGGGGCAAGGCCGGTGGCGCTGGTGCGGGTAAGGCCGGCAAGCGCCAGCTTGGAGAGGGTATAGGCCAGCTGGTCGCCATGGGGATGGTCGATCCGCTGGTCGAGGATGTTGACGATGCAGCGATCCCCCGCGCCCGCCGGCACGGTCGCGAACGCCTTGGTCAACAGGGTCGGCGCGGCGCAATTGACGGCATAATGACGCATCAGATCGTCCGCCGTCACCGTGTCCAGCCGGTCCTGGCCGAAGATGGCGGCGCTGTTGACCAAGATGTCGGGCGGACGGCCGAAACGCGCCGCGACCTTCGCCACCAGTTCCTCCGCCCCTTCGGGATCGGCGAAATCGACGACGAAGCCGTCCCACTCGGTGCCCTCCTCCTCCAGGGTCAGCGCCAGATGGGAATCGAGCCTGGTGTCGTGGCTGCCATGAAGGGCGAGCGAATGGCCCGCCTTGGCCAGCGCGGCGGCGATGATCCCGCCCAGCCGCCGATGCCCGCCGGTGACGAGCGCCAGACGCTTGGGCGCAAGCGGCTTGCCCACCGGCTCGGTCGCGCCCCGCGCCCTGCCCAGCGGGCGATAGCCAGGCTCTTCCGCTTCACTCATGAGGCGATGAGCTTGAGCACTTCCTCGCGCGACTTTTCATCGTCGCGGAACACGCCCAGCATCCGGCTGGTCTTCATGATGACATTGGACGTGCGCACGCCGCGCCCCGTCATGCAGCCATGGGTCGCTTCGATCACGACGGCCACGCCCTGGGGCTTGAGATATTGCTGGATGCAATTGGCGACTTCCGCCGTCAGCCGTTCCTGCACCTGTAGCCGGTTGGCGAATGCGTGCAGGACGCGGGCCAGCTTGGAAATGCCGACCACATAGTCGCCGGGCAGATAGGCGATATGCGCCTTGCCCACGATCGGCGCCATATGATGTTCGCAATGCGACTGGAACGGAATGTCCTTGAGCAGCACGATATCGTCATAGCCGCCCACTTCGTGGAAGATGCGCGAGAGGTGATAGGCCGGATCGTCACCATAGCCGCGGCAATATTCGCGCCAGGCGCGCGCCACCCGCTCGGGCGTTTCCAGCAATCCTTCACGCTCGGGCGTATCGCCTGCCCAGCGGATCAACGTGCGGATCGCCTCGCTGACGTCGGCCGGAACCGGCTCCTTGTCTTCGCCGACGGTTTCCGCATCGAGATCATATGCCATGAACGGGACCACTCCTTATACAGTCGGCCCCGCATATGGCGATTGGGGTCCGCCATGACCAGTCCTTTCGGGACTGGCTGGACACGACATCGCCCCGGTGGCACATCCGGGCCAACCGGGAACGCAAATCATATAATGTCATTCATAGCCTCTCATGCGCACTGAACGTATCGCGGCCGTCCTGCTGGCGGCCGGCACCTCCTCCCGCTTTGGCGAGGACGACAAGCTGATGGCCGACCTGCGCGGCAAGCCCCTGGTGGCGCACACGCTGGAAACGGTCGCGTCCATGGCCTTTGCCGAACTGGTGGCGGTGACGCGGCCGATCGACCAGGCGCCGGTCATCCACCGCAAGCTCGACCGGCGCGGATTCACCATCCTGGTCAACGACCGGCCGGCCGAAGGCATATCGGGCAGCATCATCCGCGCGGTGGAGCATGTGATGCCGATCAACCGCATCCGCGGCATCCTGATCTGCCTGGCCGACATGCCCGACGTGCCCCAGAGCCACTATAACCATATCTGCCTGGCGGCCGAGGACATCCGGTCGGTCGTCGCGTCCACCGATGGCTTCTCTTCCTCGCCGCCCGCCTTCATCGGCCGCAAGCATTTTCCCGAACTGCTGGCATTGAAGGGCGATCAGGGCGCGCGCGCGCTGCTGAGCCATGGGCTCCAGATCGAGACCACCGGCGCCATATTGCGCGACATCGACACGCCCGACGATCTGTCGGGCGGTTCGCCGATCACGCCGGCCTGATCAGCTCGACCGGGTGGGGTCGATCCACCCTTCGCCCATTTCGCGCGGATCGGGTGCGCGGCTGATCGGCAGCGACCCGGTCTGCCGCTCCAGCCGGCGATGCACCACCGGCGGGTTCGGCCCGGCATGAAGCGCGTGGATGGCGTCGCTGTTGGCGATGTCGGCGACGGTGCGGCGCTGATTGTGCCGGATATAGTCGAGCCAGGTCGACACATGATAGCGTTCGATCCACAGGTCGCTTTCGCCCAGGTCGCGCAGCAATTGCCAGCCATGCGCGCCATCGCGGCGGCGGATGCGTCGCCGCTCGCTCATCGCGGTCAGGAACGGCACGACCGACCCGGCCGGGATGCGATATTCGATGGTGATGACGATTGGCCCGCTGCGCGGTTCGACCGGGACGGCGGTGTCGGGTTCGTGCCAGTCGTCGCGCGGGTCGAGATTATCGTCGCCGGTCTGGGGCAGCGGCCGCCACAGCCCCAGCATCGCGGCGGCGAACTGGGCGGCGGCGGCGGCGTAGAGACCCATCACAACGCCATGATGTTCGGCCACCCAGCCGAACAGCCAGGCGCCGCCCGCCATGCCGCCAAAGGCGATCATCTGATACATCGCGACCGCGCGGGCCACCACCCAGCGCGGCGCGGACATCTGCACCGACACGTTGAAGGTCGAAAGCGCCAGCACCCAGCCACCGCCCGCCAGCATATAGCCGGGGATCGCCAGCGCCAGCCAGCCGCTCGCGCCGGTCAGCGCGGTGCCCAGCGCCAGCGCCAGCGCGGCGGAGCGCACGATCGCCTCGATCGAGAAGCGCGCGCGCAACTGTCGGCTGCACAATGCGCCCAGCACCGCGCCCACGCCGAACGCCCCGCTGGTCACGCCGAAGGTCAGCGCCCCGCCGCCCAGCAGGTCGCGCGCGACCAGCGGCATCAGCGCCGACACCGCGCTCGCCCCGATGCCGAAGGCGCCGCTGCGCAACAGCACGCGCTTGATCTTCGGCGACGCAGCCACATAGCCGACACCCGCCAGCATGGCGACGCCCAGCCGTTCGCGCGGCAACAGCTTGGGCGGCAGGTCCGGGCGCCAGCGCGCCAGCACCACCAGTAGCCCCAGATAGCTGACCGCATTGACGAAGAAGGCGGCCGCCGCGCCGGCCGCCGCGACGATGACGCCGCCCAGCGCCGGGCCGACGCTGCGCGCGAGGTTAAAGCCCATGCTGTTCATCGCGACCGCGCTGGGCAACAGCGCGCGCGGCACCATGTCGCCGACCGACGCCTGCCAGGCCGGGCCGTTGATGGCGGTGGCGCAACCGATCAGGAAGGTGAAGCCCAGCAGCAGCCAGGGCGTCATCAACCCGGCCCAGGCGGTCGCCGCCAGCGACATGGACACCAGCAGCATGAAGGCCTGACAGCCGATCATCACCTTGCGCCGTTCCAGATTGTCGGCGACCGCACCGGCCCACAGCGACAGCAGCATGATCGGCAATGTCGTTGCCGCGGGCACCAGCGCGATCAGCAAGGGCGACGCGGACAGGGACGTCATCATCCATGCCGCGCCGACCGACTGGATCAACCCCCCGAAATTCGACGCGATGCTGGCGAACCAGATCGCGCGGAACACGGGAATCGAAAATGGCGTCGCGGCCTCGGGGGCTTCCGGGAGGGACTCTGGTTCGGACACCTGGGCCATGAAGCGGAATTCGGGCGCAGCGTCAAACCCGCGACTCGCCGTATGATCACTCTGTCCGTCCGGCGCGGGATGATCGGGCGCCGCTGTATCGCGCCGGAGGGCCGACAGGCGTAGAGATTCGCGCCGGAAGGGTTTAATACCGACAGCGAACCCGACAGCTGTACGCCATGTGCGGATGCGGCCCATCGCTTGCCGTTACGGCGCGGCGGCGCGGCGGAAAGCATGGCAATAGACACTTGCACTTTACGTAAACGTAAATACATATGTCATTGTATCCACTGCGCCCGACCGGGCAACCCACGGAGAGGGAAGAGGACATGGAAGCCTATATTTACGACGCCGTCAGGACGCCCCGTGGCCGGGGCAAGGCCGATGGCGGCCTGCACGACATCACCCCCATTCAGCTTGCGACGCAGGTGCTGGAAGCGATCCGCGACCGCAGCGAGATCGATACAGCCGACGTTGACGACGTCATTCTGGGCTGCGTCAGCCCGGTTGGCGAACAGGGCGCGGATATTGCGCGCGTCGCCGTGCTGAACGCCGATTATGCGCAGACCGTGCCGGGCGTGCAGATCAACCGTTTCTGCGCGTCGGGGCTGGAAGCCGTCAACATGGCGGCGGCGAAGGTCTATTCGGGCGAAGCGATGTTCGCCATCGGTGGCGGCGTCGAATCGATGAGCCGCGTGCCGATGGCGTCGGACGGCGGCGCATGGGCGATGGACCCGGCGGTCGCCTACAAAACCTATTTCGCGCCGCAGGGCATCGGCGCCGACGTCATCGCCACCAAGTTCGGCATCAGCCGCGACGATGCGGACGCCTATGCGGTCGAGAGCCAGAAACGCGCCAAGCAGGCCTGGGACGAAAATCGCTTCGCCAAGTCGATCCTGCCGGTTCGGGACGTGATCGGCCAGGTCGTGCTCGACCATGACGAACATATGCGCCCTGATGCGACCATGCAGTCGCTCGGCAGCCTGAAGCCCAGCTTCGCCGCGCTGGGCGAGGAGATGCCGGGCTTCGACACGGTCGCCCTGCTCCGTTACCCGGAGCTGGAGAAGGTGAACCATGTCCATCATGCCGGCAACAGCAGCGGCATCGTCGACGGCGCCGCCGCCGTGCTGGTCGGCAGCAAGGAAATGGGCGAGAAATATGGCCTGACCCCGCGCGCACGGATCAAGGCGATGGCCTCCATCGGGTCGGAGCCGCTGATCATGCTGACCGGGCCGGAATTCGTCGCGGGCAAGCTTTTGTCCCGCGCGGGCATGACCACGGCCGACATCGACCTGTGGGAACTGAACGAAGCCTTTGCCTCGGTGGTGCTGCGCTACATGCAGGCGATGAACCTCGACCACAGCAAGATCAACGTCAATGGCGGCGCGATCGCCATGGGCCATCCGCTCGGCGCGACCGGGGCGATGGTGCTGGGCACCGCGCTGGACGAGCTGGAACGATCCGGCAAGGGCACCGCGCTCATCAACCTGTGCGTGGGCGCGGGCATGGGCACCGGTATCATCATCGAGCGCGTATAAGCGGCGGACGCAAGGAGAGACTGACATGGAAACCATCCGCTTCGACATCGACGCCGACGGCATCGCCACCCTGACCATCGATGTGCCGGGCCAGTCGATGAACGTCATCGGCCCAGATTTCCTGGCCGATCTGGACGCGGCGATCACCCGCATCGCGTCCGAGGACGGCATCAAGGGCGCGGTGATCGCGTCGGGCAAGGCCAGCGGCTTCATGGCCGGCATGGACCTGAAATATTTCGGGTCGATGCTGGCGAGCGCGGACGGCGAGCGCCCTGCCCCGGCCGCGATCTTCGACGAAGTGTTTACGCTCAACCAGATGTTCCGGCGGCTCGAAACCTGCGGCAAGCCGGTCGCCTGCGCGATCGAGGGCACCTGTGTCGGCGGCGGGTTCGAACTGGCGCTGGCCTGTCATCGCCGTATCGTGGGCGACAGCCCCAAGACGCAGCTTGGGCTGCCCGAAATCCTGATCGGCCTGTTCCCCGGCGGCGGCGGGTCGCAGCGCCTGCCGCGCATCATGGGCGTGCAGGCGTCGTTGATGTACATGTTGCAGGGCAAGCTGTTCCGTCCCGCCGACGCCGCGATGATGAAGGTGGTCGACGAAGTGGTGCCGCAGGGCAGCGCGGTCGAAAAGGCGCGCGAATGGGTGAAGGCCAACCCCAACGCGAACACCCAGCCCTGGGACGTCAAGGGATTCAAGGTGCCGGGCGGCGCGGGCGGTTTCAACCCCGGCTTCGTCCAGACCATGGCCGGCGCGGTGCCGATGACGCTGAAGCAGACGCAGCGCAACATGAATGCGCCCATCGCTTTGCTGTCGGCGGTCTATGAAGGCATCACCCTGCCGATGGACCGGGCGATCCGCATCGAGAGCAAATATTTCGCCAAGGTCGCCGCCGACCCGCAGGCGAGCAACATGATCCGCACCCTGTTCGTCAACAAGCAGGCCGCCGAGCGCGGCGCGCGCCGTCCCAAGGACGAGCCGAAGGCGCCGACCAAGAAGCTCGCCATGCTGGGCGCGGGCATGATGGGCGCAGGGATCGCCACCGTCGCCGCGCAGGCGGGGATGGACGTCGTGCTGTTCGACCGCGACCAGGCCTATGCCGAAAAGGGCAAGGCGCATGTCGAGGCGGTGCTGAGCAAGCGCATCGGCCGGGGCATGACGCCTGAGAAGATGGCGGAAACGCTGGCCCGCGTCACCCCGACCACCGACTATGCCGACCTCGCCGGCGCCGACTTCGTGATCGAGGCGGTGTTCGAGGATGTCAGCATCAAGGCGGAAGTGACCAAGCAGGTCGAGGCCGTGCTGGGCGCGGACACGATCTTCGGCTCCAACACTTCCACCCTGCCGATCACCAGGCTGGCGCAGGCCTGGAGCAAGCCCGAGAATTTCATTGGCGTCCATTTCTTCTCGCCGGTCGAGAAAATGCCGCTGGTCGAGATCATCCTGGGCGAAAAGACCGGCCCGGCCGCCATCGCCAAGGCGCTCGATTTCGTGGCGCAGATCAAGAAGACGCCGATCGTCGTGCATGACAGCCGCGGCTTCTACACCTCGCGCAGCTTTGGCACCTATGTGCAGGAAGGCGCGGAACTGGTCGGCGAAGGCGTCAATCCGGCGCTGATCGAAAATGCCGGCAAGCAGCTCGGTATGCCGACCGGCCCGCTGGCCGTCAGCGACGAAGTGTCGATCGAGCTGGGCGTCAAGATCATGACGGCGGCGAAGAAGGAACTGGGCGACGCCTACATCCATCAGGGTTCGGACGACATCATGGTGAAGATGGTGGAAGCCGGGCGGCTGGGCCGCAAGAACGGCAAGGGCTGGTACGACTATCCCGAAGGCGCGAAAAAGCATTTGTCGCCGGCGCTGGGCGAGATGTTCCCGCGCGCCGACGACCAGCCCGGCGTCGAGGCGGTCAAGGAACGCCTCCTCTATCGCCAGTTGATCGAATGCGCCCGCTGTTTCGAGGAAGGCGTGCTGGAAACGCCGGAGGATGGCGACATCGGCGCGATCTTCGGCTGGGGCTTTGCGCCCTATACCGGCGGTCCGTTCAGCCATATGGACACGGTCGGCATCGCCCATGTGGTCGAGGTGCTGGACCGGCTGACCGCCGCGCATGGCGAGCGTTTCGCACCGACCCGGCAGCTGCGCGACATGGCGGCGAGCGGCGCGACCTTCTATCAGGCGGCGCCGGTCAAGGCGGCCGCGTGACAGGGTTTAATTGCTAATGCTTGTTCTGTAGGCCGTCTTTCGATTAGTCGATCGCTCCGGTCCGTTCTTCATCGTCATGCTGAACTTGTTTCAGCATGACGGTGGAGGGTGGAGAGGTGACGCTGGACATTGAACGGGACCGGGAGACAGGACGCATGACCATCAAGCCTACGGTTCTGGTGACGGGCGGCGCGGGCTATATCGGCAGCCATGCCGTGCTGGCGCTGAAGGATGCCGGTTATGGCGTCGTCGTCATCGACAATCTGGTGACCGGCTTTGACTGGGCGGTGCCCGATGACGTGCCGCTGGTGCGCGGCGACATAGCCGATCAGCCGCTGGTCGAAGCCACGCTGCGCGACCATGGCATCCGGGCGATCATGCATTTCGCCGGATCGGTGGTCGTGCCGGAATCGGTCGAAAACCCGCTCAAATATTATCACAACAACAGCGCCAAGACTCGCGACCTGATCGAAAGCGCGGTGCGGGTCGGCGTGCCGCACTTCATCTTCTCCTCGACCGCCGCCACCTATGGCACGCCGGACGTGGAAGCGGTGCGGGAAGATACGCCGCAGCGGCCGATCAATCCCTATGGCATGTCCAAGCTGATGACCGAATATATGCTGCGCGATGTGGCGGCGGCGCATCCCATGAATTTCTGCGCGCTGCGCTACTTCAATGTCGCGGGCGCGGATCCGCAGGGACGCACCGGCCAGTCGACGGCGGGCGCGACCCACCTGATCAAGGTCGCGGTCGAAGCGGCGCTGGGCAAGCGTGAAAGCGTCTCTGTATTCGGCGATGATTTCGACACGCCCGACGGGACCGGGGTGCGCGACTATATCCATGTGACCGACCTGGCCGCCGCGCATCTGCTGGCGCTGGAAGCGCTGATCGCGGAGCCGGAACGCAGCCATCTGCTCAATTGCGGCTATGGGCGGGGCTTTTCGGTGCTGGAAGTGCTGGACGCGGTGGACCGGGCGACCAACAACCCGATCAAGCGGGTGATGACCGGCCGGCGCGCGGGCGATCCGGGCAAGCTGATTTCGGACAACAGCGCCATCCTTCGCACGTTTCCCTGGACGCCGCGCCACGCCGATCTCGACCAGATCGTCGCCCATGCGCTGGCCTGGGAACGCCAGCTTGGGGACCGCGCATGAGCGAGGCGAGCGTCCGCGCCTTCTTCGCCGAAGCCGCGCCCGATGTGACGATCATCGACCAGGGCATCAGCACCGCGACGGTCAATGATGCCGCCGCCGCGCTGGGCGTCGAGCCGGCGCGGATCGCCAAGACCCTGTCGCTGCGCGTCGACGGCAAAGTCGTGCTGGTCTGCGCGCGGGGCGATGCGCGCCTGTCCAACGGCAAGGCCAAGGCCGCGCTCGGCGCAAAGCCCCGGATGCTGGGCGCACATGAGGTGGAGGAACTGACCGGCCATCCGGTCGGCGGCGTCTGCCCCTTTGGCCTCGCCGCGCCGCTGCCGGTCTATTGCGACATATCGCTGCGCGCCTTCGATACCGTGTTCCCGGCAGCGGGATCGCGCACGGCTTCGGTCGAATTGACGCCGGAGCGGCTGGCAGCCTTGACCGGGGCGCAATGGGTGGACATCTGCACCGTTGCCGACAATGCGGAGTGACCATGCCCACCGAACATCTTTTCGCCACAGGCGCGCAGGCCGCCGCTGACATCGCCGCGCGCATCGCCGGCATCCTGTCCGATGCCATCGCGGCGCGCGGGGTGGCGAGCATCGCGCTTTCGGGCGGGCGGTCCCCCCGTCCGGTGCTGGAGGCGCTGAGCGCGGCCGAGCTGGACTGGAGCAAGCTGATCGTGACGCTGGTGGACGAACGCTGGGTCGCGCCCGACAGCGCGGACAGCAATGAGCGGCTGGTGCGCGAGACGCTGCTGCAAGGCGCGGCGGCGCAGGCGCAGTTCGTGCCGATGAAAACGCAGGCGGCGGACGCCTATGCCGGCCAGCCGGCGGTCGAGGCGGCGTTTGCCGCCCTGCCCTGGCCGCTCGACATCATATTGCTGGGCATGGGCGATGACGGGCATACCGCATCGCTGTTCCCGGAAGGAAAAGAACTGGCCGAGGGGCTGACCAGCGAGGCGCTGACCATCGCGGCCACGCCGCCCGCCGCGCCGCACCAGCGCCTGTCGCTGACGGCCAGGGCGATCCTCCAGAGCCGCCACATCTTCCTTCAGATCGGCGGCGTTGCGAAAAAGGCGGTCTATGATCGCGCGCTGGCGGGTGGCCCGGTGAAAGACCTGCCGATCAGGCTGGCATTGTCGCAGGACAAGGTGCCGGTCGAGGTGTGGATCGCGGAAGGGTGAACAGCAACGGTCACTTTGCCGGCTCATGCTTTGAGATCAGGTAGCGCCACACGCCGGTCGCGTTGATGAAAAGCAGGGCGACATTCTGCCAGCCAATCCCCTCGCTGTTTTCATCCAGGAACCCCCAGGCGATCAGCGCGATCGAGGATGTGACGAACAGGACGAACGCCCAGCCTGTGATGCGACGCCCCAGATTGAGCGAGACGATCAACGCCGCGAGCGTCGCCGCCCCCGCGCCATAATATTGCAGGACGGTTAACAGGGTCTGGTTCATCATCGCTGAACGCGGCCCACTCGACATGGTTGCGCGCGCGCTCTAGGCACGCGGCCATGATAGCGCAGATCGACCCGTTTCACGCCATCGCCATCAGCCGCGAAGCCCATGCCCTGGAGGCGCAGGGCCGGTCGATCCTGCACATGGAGTTCGGCCAGCCATCCACCGGCGCGCCCGCCGCCGCCATCGCCGTGGCGCATCAGGTGCTGGACACCGAACCCATGGGCTATTGGGAAAGCGTCGCGCTGAAGGACCGGATCGCGCGCCATTATGCGGAGCGGCACGGCGTTGCGGTCGATCCCGAACAGGTGATCCTGACCTGCGGCGCGTCGCCGGGGCTGGTGCTGGCGCTGACCAGCCTGTTCGCGCCGGGCGCGCGCGTCGCCACGGCGCGGCCGGGCTATGTCGCCTATCGCAATAATCTGAAAGCGCTCTATCTGGAGCCGGTCGAAATCGCCTGCGGCCCGGCCCAGCGCTATCAGATCAGCGCCGACGCGCTGGCCGCGCTCGCCCCCGCGCCCGATGGCCTGATCCTCGCCAGCCCGGCCAACCCGACCGGCACGATCATCCCGGCGGACGAACTGGCGCGCATCGCCGCCCTGTGCGCGGAACGCGGCATCCGCATCATTTCCGACGAAATCTATCATGGCCTCAGCTTCGGCGAACCCGCGCATTCGATGCTGGAATTTGCGCCCGATGCCGTGATCGTGAACAGTTTTTCCAAATATTACAGCATGGCCGGCTGGCGGCTCGGCTGGATTGTCGTGCCCCCCGCCCTGATCGACGTCGCGCGGGCGCGGATGGGCAATCTGTTCCTGACGCCGCCGGTGCTGGCTCAGCGTGCCGGGCTGACGGCGTTCGATTGCACCGGGGAACTGGAGGGGCATGTCGAAAGCTATCGCCGCAACCGCGCGCTGCTGCTGGACGCGCTGCCCGCGCTTGGCCTGGCGCGGATCGCGCCGCCGGACGGTGCTTTCTACATCTATGCCGACATCAGCCACCTGACCAATGACAGTCTGGGCTTCTGCCAGACGCTGCTGCGCGAAACCGGCGTGGCGACCGCGCCGGGGATCGATTTCGATCCGGTCGACGGCCATCGCTTCATCCGCTTCAGCTTCGCGGTATCGACCGACCGGGTCAAGGATGCGATCGCGCGGATGATCCCGTGGTTTCAGGCGCGGAGCGGGCGTTAACCGCGGGTCCGGTCGAACTCGGCCATTTCATAGGCGATCGACGCTTCGACCAGTTGGTCCCACAATGCCGCAATGGCGTCGCCGGGCGCGCCCAGTCGCTCCGCTTCGGCGCGGGCGTTGGCGATCACCTGCGCCTTGCGCGCCTCATCGCGCACCGCGCCGCGATCGGGCTTGATCCGCGCGGCCGCGCGCATATGGGCGAAACGAAGGTCCAGCAGGGCGACCAGCCGGCGGTCGATCTCATCGACGCCGGCGCGCACCTCTGCCATGCTGCTATAGCTTTCGGAGTTCATGCAGGGGGAATTAGGCCGCCCGCGCCGCCCTGTCGAGGGCTTGACATGCCCGCCCCTTGCCGTCATAGGCGCCGCTTCGCGATTGGCCCTGCATCCCGGTGAAGCAGCGGCCCTGTCCCTGAAATACGGAAAACAGGCGATACCGGGACCAACGTTGTTGCATATCGAAGGATTATATCATGTCGAAGCGCTCAAGCGCCAAGTATAAGCTCGACCGCCGCATGGGCGAGAATATCTGGGGTCGCCCCAAGAGCCCGGTCAACAAGCGTGAATATGGCCCCGGTCAGCACGGCCAGCGCCGCAAGGGCAAGATGTCGGACTATGGCATCCAGCTGCGCGCCAAGCAGAAGCTGAAGGGCTATTACGGCGACATCACCGAAAAGCAGTTCAAGAAGAACTATATCGAAGCGTCGCGCATGAAGGGCGATACCGGCCAGAATCTGATCGGCCTGCTGGAGCGCCGCCTGGACGCCGTCGTCTATCGCGCCAAGTTCGCGCCGACCATCTTCTCGGCCCGCCAGATCGTGTCGCACGGCCACATCTATGTGAACGGCGTGAAGTGCAACATCGCGTCGCGTCTGGTGAAGCCGGGCGACGAGATCACGCTGGGCAAGAAGGCGCAGGACATGGCGCTGGTCCTGGAAGCGCAGAGCCTGCCCGAGCGCGACATCCCCGACTATGTGTCGCCCGATGGCGCCGCCAAGGTCAGCTATGTCCGCGTGCCCACGCTGGACGAAGTGCCCTATCCGGTGAAGATGGAACCCAATCTGGTCGTCGAATTCTATTCGCGCTGATCCGGTCGGACAGAGTTACGAAAAAGGGCGGCCCCGCAAGGAGCCGCCCTTTTTCATTGGGCGGTGGCAGGCTCTATTGCGTCATTCTCACGGGAGGAGATGGATGGGAAGTGGACATCGCCTCCCCCGTCATGCCCGCGAAGGCTGGCATCCCACGTCTTCATTTGCCGCGCGACAGAAAAGAGATCCCCGCTTTCGCTGGGATGACGAAGAGGTGGTTTGCGGATGGTCCGCTTTTAGGGAGATGATCGGTGATAGCTGATGCTGTGCGGTGAAAAATTGTCCGGGAATAATCGCTTGGTTGCAGATATTTTGCGCGCCTTGTAAGCATCCCACATGAAGCAAATAACGATGCTACTGGCTGCGGCTTTTTTCTGCATGCTGGGAAGCTGTGATAATCCACAGTATAGTCTGGTCGGCGATTGGGAGATCGCACCAGATAGCGAACTGGCTCAGGAAGACATCACTCTCTTCTTTAGGAAAGAGAATGACACCTATTATCCCACCACACTCTCCTATTCGCTATCGGCCAGCGGGCTGCTGAGTATCGAAAAAGGTCGAGATCGTGCCGTTTGTTGTTTCGGAGGCATAGATAAACACTTTGTCGATCTGCGCCAGCAGACACAGCTTTCTAAAGAAAAGCAATTTATTATCAGGAGAATGCTCGCGCGCCTCCGGCCAAGAACGCTATCGTCAGATTTTCCTTTTGCGCTCTCCCAAGGTTGTGGCTTCATCGACGATTCCCGACCATGGAATGTGGTTAGCTTTTCACAAGGAAAAGTTGGGGGGTTGTTCATTTTTCAGCCACAATGTGAAGGAGTGAGTGCGGGCAAAACCAAACACCTCCTTCGCTCTGTTGTTGCCGAATTCCCCCCCGTTGAAGGTTCGATGTCCTTCCTCGAAAGGCATTAAACCATCCCCAAAAAATAAACTGCCAAGGTCTCTTCCGGACAGTATTAGTTATCTGGCGTTCAATCTGCCCTCCAAATACGCGGCGGTTTCCGGTATACGCATGACAATGATCGATTGATAACAATGCTCGCTTCGTGCCCTGTTCGCGCAGGCTGGGTGACGATAATGGGAATGGCATTTTCGAGCAGCATTCTAACGCGCTCGACTGTCCGCCTTTGCTCGCTACCGCTTTCTACCCCCGCCCCGCTTGCGCCGCCGCCACCTCTACCGCGCGCGCGAACACGGCGTCGAACATGTCGGCGGTCAGTCGCCCGGTATTCTGGTTGTAGCGCGAGCAGTGATAGCTGTCGATCAGCATCCGGCCGTCGGGCATCCGGTGCTCGGCAAGATGCGCGAAGCGCGCCTTGGGCAGTTTGCCGCCCAGAACCTTCACCGCCGACTGATGCGCAATCTGGCCCAGCGCCACGAAGGTGCGCGCGTTGGGCAGCGCCGCCACCGCTTCCGCCAGAAACGGCCGGCAATTATGAACCTCGGCAGGTTCCGGCTTGTTCTGCGGCGGCAGGCATTTGACCGAATTGATGATGATGACGTCGCGCAGAATCAGGCCGTCGTCGGGTTGCGCTTCATATCGCCCCTCCGCCAGGCCATGGCGCGCCAGCGTCGCGAACAGCAGGTCGCCGGCATAGTCGCCGGTGAAAGGGCGTCCGGTGCGGTTGGCGCCCTGCTTGCCCGGCGCCAGCCCGATGATGGCGATTCGCGCCTGGGGATCGCCAAAGGACGGCACCGGCGCATTCCACCAATCGGGATGCGCGGCGCGGCATTCTTGCCGCAGGGCGACCAGACGGGGACAGCGCGAGCAGTCATGCGGCGGCTCGCTATCGGCAAGGGGGCTTTGCAGGATCACGCGGAGCAGATAGGCGCTGCGGCATGGCGGACACAAGGCTTGGCGGCAAAATCCATGGTTATGCGCTGGCGCTGGGGTCGAACCGGCCGCTGTCCGCGCGCCGCACGCCTGCGCGCCTGATCGAGGAAGCGGTCGCATTGATCGGCGGGCATATGCGCGTGCTGGCGGTGTCACCCGTCATTATGACCGCCCCGCTCGGCCCTTCGCAACGCCGGTTCGCCAACGGCGCGATGCTGGTCGAAAGCGCGTTGCCGCCCCCCGCCCTGCTGGCGCTGCTCCAGTCGATCGAGACGCGGCTTGGCCGCCGCCGCC
>NZ_AYOY01000205.1 GCF_000508185.1 Sphingobium sp. C100
CCGCGAAGGCTGGGGTCTCAGGCAAGGCGGAATAGCGTTGGAAAAATGCTGCCCATATCGCTGCCCGCTCCGGCCGAGATTCCAGCCTGCGCCGGCATGACGTAGAAAATTAGGATTGGCTGTTAACGGGCGGAATGAGGGCAGTCACCGCTCACACTCCAACAGCCTGCAATGCCCGCCCGCGCGTCCTTACATTTCCTGCAATCGCCTTTGACCGCATTGCATTTGCGAAATGTCCCCAGCAAGCGCAGAGATTTAGCCATGCTGCAACGCAGCAAAAATCCAACCGAGGCTTGTCCATGTTTTCCCTGCTGTCGCTCTATTTCGCCTATCGCCGTGATGTCCTTATGGCCGAACGCCATGTTGCGGGGCTTGTGCGGACGCAGGCGCAGGCTGCTGACACCGTGACTCCGGCGCCGATCGAAGAATTGCCGCTCGCAGCCTGATCGACGCGAAAGGGCGGCCTTCCTTTCGGAACGCCGCCCTTTGCGTGCTCTGCGATGACTGGCCGGATCAAGCGGCCAGGAACATATCCGGGTCCAGCGCCATCAAGGATTCGGCGCCGCCTTCGATCTTGCGGCGCAGCGATCCCGCGTCGGGCATGATCCGCTCGGCAAAGAAGCGCGCCGTCACCAGCTTGGCCTCCAGATATCTGGCGTCGCCTTCGCCCGCATCGGTCAGCGTGGTGGCGGCCTTCGCCATGCGCAGCCACATCAGGCCGGTCGCGACGATACCCAATATGTGCATATAATGATGCGCGCCGGCCCCGGCATTTTCGGGGTTCTTCATCGCATTCTGCATCAGCCACATGGTCGCCGCACCCAACTGGCCGCTGGCCTTTTCCAGCGCCTCGGCAATGGGGGCCAGCTTGTCATTGCCCTTGGCCTCGGCAACTTCCTCGCCGACCATCTTCAGGAAGGACTGGAGCGCCCGGCCGCCATGCATGGGCAGCTTGCGGCCGACCAGATCCATCGCCTGAATACCGTTGGTGCCTTCGTAGATCTGGGCGATGCGCGCGTCGCGCACATACTGCTCCACGCCATTTTCCCAGATATAGCCATGGCCGCCGAACACCTGCTGGCAGGCGACGGCCACGTCAAAGCCCTTGTCGGTGCCATAGCCCTTGACCACCGGGGTCAGCAGCTGGAGCAGGTCGTCGGCCGCCTGCCGCTCTTCCTCGCTCGCGGCATAGTGCGACAGATCGACCTGCGCGGCGGTCCACAGCGTCAGCGCGCGCAGCCCTTCGGTCAGGGCCTTGGATTCCATCAGCATCCGGCGCACGTCGGGATGGACGAACAGCGTGTCGGCCTTCTCGTTCGGTTCCTTCGGCCCGGTCAGGGCGCGGCCCTGACGGCGGTCCTTGGCATAATGGACCGCGTTCTGGAAAGCGATCTCCGCCTGACCCAGCCCCTGAAGGCCGACGCCGAGGCGGGCCGCGTTCATCATGATGAACATGGCGGCCAGGCCCTTATTCTCGTCGCCGACCATCCATCCGGTTGCGCCGTCATAGTTCATGACGCAGGTCGCATTGCCGTGAATGCCCATTTTGTGCTCGATCGAACCGCAGGACACGGCATTGCGCTCGCCCAGCGACCCGTCTTCCTGCACGAACATCTTGGGCACCACGAACAGCGAAATGCCCTTGCTGCCCTCGGGCGCGTCGGGCGTCTTGGCCAGGACGAGGTGGATGATATTGTCGGCCAGGTCATGCTCGCCCGCCGAAATGAAGATTTTAGTGCCGGTGATCGCATAGCTGCCATCGGCCTGCGGCACCGCCTTGGTCTTGATGAGGCCCAGATCCGTGCCGCAATGCGGTTCGGTCAGGTTCATCGTGCCGGTCCATTCGCCCGACACCATCTTGGGGACGTAGCGCTGCTTCAGTTCGTCGCTGCCCTTGGCCAGCAGCGCGGAAATCGCCCCGGTGGTAAGGCCGAAATACATTTCGAAGCCCTGGTTGGCCGCCGTCATATATTCGCCCAGCGCGGTTGCGAGGACCATCGGCAGCCCCTGGCCGCCGAAAGCCTCCGGCGCGTGCAGCGTGGTCCAGCCGCTTTCGACATATTGGTCATAGGCCGCCTTGAAGCCAGTCGGCGTCGTCACGCTGCCGTCCGCATGGCGGGTGCAGCCTTCCTTGTCGCCCACGGCGTTGAGCGGAAACAGTATTTCGGCGGCCATCTTGCCGCCTTCGGTCAGGATGGCCTCGACCAGGTCGGGCGTGGCGTTTTCGAAACCGGGCAGGTTGGCGTAGCGGTCCAGCCCGACGACATGGTCCAGCACGAAGCGGGTGTCACGGACGGGGGCGGCATAGCTGGGCATGATCTTCTCCTGATATGTTATTCGCAAGCAGGGGGCAGGGGTTATTGCTGTTCGATGGTTGCAACGAAGCTCGCCAGTTCGGCGATGGCGGCGTCGATATCGGCCTTCTGCCGCGTCAGCAGGTCGATGCGCGCCTTGCATTTGTCGACCGTGACGCGCCGTTGCGCCTCATGTTCCTCATCGGCGTCGTAAAGGTCGATCATCTCGCGGATTTCGGTCAGGCTGAAACCCACTCGCTTGCCGCGCAGGATCCAGGCCAGACGCGCGCGGTCGCGGCGCGAATAGATACGCGACAAGCCTTGCCGCTCCGGCGAGATCAGCCCTTCATCTTCGTAAAAGCGCAACGCGCGGGCGGTCACGCCAAATTCCTCGGACAGATCGGTAATGCTGTATCTCTGCCGTTCGCTCTGGTCGGGCAGTTCGATGCCGGCGATGCTGCTGCGCGTGTCCATAGTGCGGATATAACCCTGCTTTACGTTTACGTCAAGGTGAATGAAAGAGTCGCTGTCGTCCCGTTCCATGGTCCTTTTGCCCTAGTGACAGGCGGGGGCCAAGCCGCTACGTCCCGCGGCATGATGGGGGCGATCAGACAGGGCGAAGGGACGCGCGGATTGCTGGCGGCGCTGGCGCTGCTCGTCCTGGCGATTCAGCTTGTTGCGCCGTCGGGCTTCATGCCGGTGCGCACCGAAAGCGGCGTCGTGGTGACGCTGTGCACGGGCACCGGACCTGTCAATGTCGTTGTCGACCGGGGGCAGGCGCCCGAGCGCCGGGACCATCGCCCCGACGACGGCATGACCGGCCAGCAACATTGCCCCTTCGCCGCCTCGGTCCAACCGGCCGTGCCGCCTCTGGTACTTGCCGACCTGCCGCTGCCGGCCTGGCAACTGGCGTTCGGCCCTATCGCCTTCGCGCTCAAGACCGGCCTGATCGCGCGCCTCGCCGCGCCTCCGCCGCCCTCTTCGGGGCCGCCCGCCACTTTCTGATTCTGAACTCGCTCCGAAGTTGGGACGGCGTGTTCCTGCGCAAGCAGGAACCCATTTTCGCCGCCTCAACGAGGCTCCTGCCTGCGCAGGAGCATGGAGCAATTGCCTCGGGGCAGACGCAGTCATGTGTCGCTTCGTCATTCATTTCAGAAAGCTACGATCCCATGCGTCCCATCCATGTCACGCGCAGCCTGCCGCTGTGCGCCCTTGTCCTGATCCTGTCCGCATCGCCCGCCCTTGCCGAAGACGCCGCCGACCAGAGCGCGATCATCGTCACCGCCAGTCCCATCGTCGAAGAAGCCGCTGCGCGCGTCCAGCGCACGCCGGGCGGCGTCGATGTCGTGGCGGCGGACGAATTTCAGGACAAGCTCGCCGTTTCGCTGCGCGACGCGCTCAGCTTTTCGCCGGGCGTCTATACCCAGCCGCGCTTCGGGCAGGAGGTCCGCATTTCGATCCGTGGTTCGGGCCTCTCGCGCGGCTATCATATGCGCGGTCTCACCTTGTTGCAGGACGGCATCCCAATCAACGCCGCCGACGACAATGGCGATTTCCAGGAACTCGATCCCCAAATCTTCCAGCATCTGGAAGTCTATCGCGGTGGCAATGCCTTGCGCTTTGGCGGCTCCACGCTGGGCGGCGCGATCAACGCTGTGACGCCCACTGGCCGCAGCGCGCCGGGAGCGGAACTGCGCGTCGATGGCGGCGGTTTCGACACGCTGCGCGGCAAAGCCGCCTATGGCTATGCCGATGACCGTGGCGACGCCTATGCCGCCATCACAGCCGACCGGTCCGACAGCGACCGCACCCATGGCGACCGCAAGGCGCTGCGCTTCAACGGCAATGTCGGCGTGAAGCTGAGCGACCGGGTCGAAACCCGCTTCTACGCCAGCGCCCAGACGATCCGCCAGCATCTCGCGGGCGCGCTCAGCGAAGACGCGGCGCTGAACACCCCGTCCAGGGGCAATGTAGTTGGTGACCAGGCCCGCGACATCGACTCGATCCGATTGCAGAACCGGACTACCGTTGCGATCGGTGCTGGAACTGTCGCTTTCGGTGTCTATTTTAACGCCAAGCAACTGTTTCACCCCATTTATCAGGTGATCGACCAGAAGTCGGAAGACCGGGGTGTTTTCGCCAGCCTCGACCTGGCGGGCGACCTGGGCGGGATGCCGGTCGAACTGACCCTTGGCAGTCAGGCGCGCTTTGGCCGGACAATCGCCAAGCAGTTCGTCAACATCAACGGAAAGCGCGGCGCCCCGACCGCTTATGCGGTGCAGAAGGCGCAGACGATCAACAGCTATGGCGAAGCGCGGATCGCGCCGCTGCCCGGTTTCTGGCTGGTTGCGGGCGGCCTCTACAGCCATGGCGAGCGGCAGGTCGACAATCGCTTCGCCCCAGAGCGCAGCGGCAAGGCTGATTTCGACGCCTTCGCGCCGAAGATCGGCCTGCTTTACCAGCCATCGGAAACGGTCCAATTCTATGCCAATTACAGCCGTTCGGTCGAAATGCCGGGCTTAAGCGAACTCAGCCAGGCGCCCACGGGCGGCGCGCCGGGTTTCACCCCGGTCGGCCTGCAAAAGGCATGGACGGCGGAAATCGGCACGCGCGGCCGGCTGGGCATCGCCGCCTGGGACGTCAGTCTCTACCGCGCCGACATAGAAGGGGAGATGCTGCAATATAGCACCGTCGCCGGCACCATCCCCGCCGCGACGTTCAACGCCGATCGAACCCGGCATCAAGGGATCGAGGCGGGGCTGGACCTGACCCTGACGCCCTGGGCCACCCTGCGACAAGTCTATCAATATAGCGATTTCCGCTTCCGCGAGGATATCCAGTTCGGGAATAACCGCTTGCCGGTGATCCCGCGCCATTTCTACCGCGCGGAACTGAAGCTGGGGACGGATCGGCTGTCGGTTTCGCCGTCGGTGGAATGGCTGCCGCAGGGCGCATGGATCGACTATGCCAACAGCAAGCGCGTGGGCAGCTATGCGTTGTTGAACCTTGGCGCGCAGGCGCAGGTGCGGGACGGCGTCACCCTGTTTCTCGACGCCCGCAACCTGACGAAGGAACGGGCGATCGGCGACATCAGCGCGCTCGTCCGCTACACGGCCGATGATCCCGCCACGCCCGCCGATGAAGGCAGCGTCGCTTTCTATCCGGTCGAACGCCGCGCCGTCTATGCCGGCGTGCGCGCCCGTTTCTGATGGAGCGGACCATGGCGGAAGGCGCATTTTACCGGGCGATGTGGCGCTGGCATTTCTATGCCGGGCTGATCGTCCTGCCCGTGCTGGCGCTGATGGCGGTCACCGGCGCGCTGTATCTCTACAAGCCGGAGATCGAAGCGCTGGTCTATCCGGTGCGGCTGCCGCCCCGTGCCGCCGCGCCGTTGCTCCCTCCCTCGCGGATCATCGCCGCCGTTGAGCGGCAGGGGGGCGCAAAGGCGACTGCCGCCGCGCCGTTGCTCCCTCCCTCGCGGATCATCGCCGCCGTTGAGCGGCAGGCGGGCGCAAAGGCGACGCAACTGCTGCGCCCGGCGGCGGGGGAAAGCTGGCGGGTCACGACCCGTTCGCCAGAAGGCGGCGAACGGGTGCATTTCGTCGATCCACGGGACGGCCGTATCCTCGGCCAGATGCGCGACGGCGGCGTCATGCAGACGGTGAAGACTATTCACAGCCTCACCATCACCGGTCCCATCGGCAATCGCGTGGTGGAGGTGGTGGCCGGCTGGGCGATCATCCTGTGCGTCACGGGCCTCTATCTGCGCTGGCCCCGACGCGGCCAGCCGGCTCTGGCGATCCGGGGCAGGGCGGGGGGACGCCTGTTCTGGCGCGACCTGCATGGCACGCTTGGCTTCCTGTCGGCGGCGGTGATCCTGTTCCTGGCGGTGACGGGTATGCCATGGACCGACGTCTGGGGTGGCGGCCTGCGCGCGGTGATCGCCGCCAATGGCGCGGGTCGCCCGCCGATGAAGGTCAATCCCTGGGCGCCGCCCGCGAAGCAGGCCCTGCCATGGACTTTGCGCGATGGGGATGCGCCGACCAGCAGCGGGGGCGGCGACATCGGCATCGACGCGGTTGCGCGCATCGCCGCCCGGCGCGGCCTGTCGTCAGGCTATCAGCTTTTCCTGCCCGCCGCGCCCGGCGCGCCCTATCTGGTCACGACGATCACCACCCGCGCCGACGAGGCCCGCGCCATCGCGATCGACGCCGCCAATGGCGCGCTGTTGCAGGACATGGACTGGCGTCAGTTCGGCATCGGCGCGAAATCGGTCGAATGGGGGATCGCCACCCATCAGGGCCAGCAATATGGCGAACCCAATCGGTTGCTGATGCTGGCGGGGTGCCTGTGCCTGCTGGCGCTCTGCCTCACCGCGCCCATCCTTTGGTGGAAGCGCCGACGGGACGGACGCTTGTCCGCGCCGCCCGCTGCCACGCCGGGCGCGAAACGGACCGTAGCCGCCTTGATGCTGGCATTGGGCCTGCTCTTCCCGCTGACCGGGCTCAGCATGGTGGCGGCGCTGGCGGGCGAGTGGCTGGCGTGGCGGATGCGGCGGGCCTGACGCGCGGACAATTCCCTTTCGCGCGCCAAGCGATTATGGGCACGCCATGATCCGTCTGTCCGGCCTGAAACTGCCCCTCGACCATCCGGCCGAGGCGATGCCCGCCGCCATTTGCCAGCGCCTTGGCCTTGAACCGCATGAATTGCGTGGCCACAGCCTGGTGCGGCGCGGCAATGACGCGCGGCGCAAGGCGGCGATCCAACTCGTCTACACGCTTGATGTCGATGTCGTTGACGAGGTTGCCGTGCTGGATCGCTTCGCCGCCGACCATGAAGTCCGCCCCACGCCTGATACCGCCTACAGGTTCGTCGCCCATGCCCCGGACGCCTGGCGCGGCAAGCGGCCGGTGGTGATCGGCGCTGGCCCGTGCGGCCTGTTCGCCGGCCTCATCCTCGCCCAGATGGGCTTCCGGCCGATCATCCTCGATCGCGGAAAGGTGGTTCGGGAACGGACCAGGGATACTTGGGCGCTATGGCGCCGGGCCGAGCTGAACCCCGATTCCAATGTCCAGTTCGGCGAAGGCGGGGCGGGCACCTTCTCCGACGGCAAGCTCTATTGCCGGGTAAAGGACCCGCGCTTCCTGGGCCGCAAGGTGCTGGAGGAGTTTGTCGCCGCCGGCGCGCCCGATGATATCCTGTGGGAAGCACATCCCCATATCGGCACGTTCCGCCTCGTCACGATGGTCGAATCGATGCGCCGCCAGATTGAGCAGTTGGGCGGCGAATATCGCTGGCAGCATCGCGTCGATGATCTGGTGCTGGAGCGCCAGGGCGATGGCAGGCAGCAATTGCGCGGGCTCGTCCTCCAGGACGGCGGCGTCATTGAAACGGATCATGTCATCCTGGCGGTCGGCCACAGCGCGCGCCCGACGTTCGAGATGCTGCATGACCGTGGCGTCCATATGGAAGCCAAGCCCTTCTCGATCGGCGTGCGCATCGAACATCCGCAAAGCTGGATCGACCGCGCCCGCTACGGCACATGTGCGGGCCACCCGGACCTCGGCGCGGCGGCCTACAGCCTCGCCCATCACTGCGCCAATGACCGCACGGTCTACAGTTTCTGCATGTGTCCGGGCGGCCGCGTGGTCGCCGCCGCGTCGGAGGAAGGGCGCGTCGTCACCAATGGCATGAGCCAATATAGCCGCGCCGAATTCAACGCCAATTCGGGGTTGGTCGTCGCCATCGACCCGGCGCGCGACTATCCGGGCGGGCCGCTCGCCGGCATCGCATTCCAGCGCCATTGGGAAACGCAAGCCTATCTCGCGGGTGGGTCCAGCTATTGGGCGCCGGGGCAGACGGTTGGCGACTTTCTCGCCGGGCGGCCCTCTACGTCGTTGGGATCGGTCGAACCCTCCTACCAGCCGGGCGTTACCCCCACCGACCTGTCGCGCTGCCTGCCCCCCTTCGTCATCGATGCCTTTCGCGAGGCACTCCCCGTGTTCGGTCGCCAGCTTGCCAATTACGATCATCCCGACGCGGTGATGACGGGCGTGGAGACTCGCACTTCGTCCCCATTGCGCATCACGCGCGGCAAGGATTTTCAGAGCCTCAATATCGCCGGACTCTATCCGGCGGGCGAAGGCGCGGGCTATGCCGGCGGCATCCTGTCCGCCGCCATCGACGGGATCAAGGTGGCCGAGGCGGCGGCGCTCGCCATGGTGAACGACAAGGTCTGAGGGAACGACCGCGCCGGCATCGTCTTGACGATGAGCGGCATGGAATCGTCACCTATTTGTCGCGCAATCGACGCGGCATGGTCATCACTACGTCAATGGCGCGTCATTCTCGCGGGCTAGATGTCCGTCATGTTGACCCATATTGACCGCTGCGTGCGCATCTCCCCGGCCGACAAGGCGCGGCTGCGCATCCTCTTCCTGGCCAAACATGCCCGCGCGAGCGGAGCGCCTGATTCGGTGGACGGCAATCACGCCGTCTATCATCATGAAATGCGCACCACGATGGAGGAGATCGGCCTCAACATCCGGGTCGCCAACAGCTATGAGGCGCTGTTCGATCGGCCTGATGTCGATTTCGTCGTCACCCTGCTCAATCGCGGCGGTTTTCAGAATAGCGAAATGATGGCGCCGCTGCTGCTCAGCTGGCGCGACATGCCCTTCATGGGCGCAAGTCCGATCCTGCGCGGCGTGTCCGACGACAAATATCTCAGCAAGCTGATCGCCAGCGCCCATGGCGTGCCGACCATGCCCGCGCAGGTCTTCCGTCGCGGCGGCCTTGTCGCGGAACCGGCCTTCCGCGCAGAACGGCTGGTGGTAAAGCCCAATGCGTCCTCCGCTTCCTGGGGCCTCGCCATGGTCGATAACTGGGCCGAAGCGCGGTCGCAGATCGATTATCTCCATGGTGAGGGCCATGATGTTCTGGTCGAGGCCTGGGCGCCGCTGCTCGATGTCGCCGTCCCGGTCGTCGGCGGCAGCGGTGGCCAGCCCTGGATTTTGCCGCCGATGATGTATGTCCCCGCCGACCCCCATCGCGCCCGCAGTCATGAGGAAAAGCGCGGCTTGGTCGATGCGGGCGACGACCCGCTTGTGCTGGTCGAGGATCGGGGTCTGCTGATGCAGTTGGAGGACATGACCCGGCGGCTGTTGCCCGAGCTTTGGCCGTTCGACTATGGCCGTTTCGAATTCCGTTACGATCCCGTCAGCGGCGCTGTGCAGTTCATGGAAGTGAACCTGTCCTGCAACCTCTGGTCGAAAAAGACCATTTCGCGGGCGGCCCGGTCGATCGGGGTCGATCATCAGATGCTGGTCGAAACCATCATCGGCCATAGCCTGGAACGGCAGGGGCTGCTGAACGAAGCGCCGCTGAGGGTCGCGGCCTGATGGACCGCCAGGGGGATGCGCTGACGACGGCGCTTGTGCTCGCCGGGAAACGCGATGGCGCTACCGATCCGCTTGCGCTGGAAGCCGGCGTCACGCACAAATGCCTGGTTCCGGTCGCGGGCCAGCCGATGCTGCTCCATGTCATCGATACGCTGGCGGCCAGCGAGCATGTCGGACAGATTCGCGTCGCTATCGAGGAACCGGCGGTGCTGGACGGACTGCCGCAATTGCGCGACCTGATCGCCGCCGGTCGGCTGATGCCGGTCGCAGCTCGCCCCAATCTGGTGGATTCTGTCCTGGCGGCGGCAGAAGGCGCGCCATTCCCGCTGCTGATCACCACGGCAGACAACGTCCTGCTCACCCCACCCGCCGTCGCCGACATGCTGCAAGGCTGCAAGGCGCAGGGGGCCGATGCGGCGGTGGCCTTCACTCGTCGCGATTCGGTGCTGGCGGCGCATCCCGAGGGCCAGCGCAAATTCTACCGCTTCGCCGAAGACAGCTATTCCAATTGCAACACCTATTGGCTCAAGGATAGCGAGGCGCTCGCTGCGGCCGAAACCTTCCGCAGCGGCGGCCAGTTCGTGAAGCATCCCATGCGTATCATCGGCGCCTTCGGCCTGCTCAATCTCATCCGCTTTCGGTTCGGCATCGGCACTTTGGCGGAGACCTTCGCGCGTTTCTCCCGCCGCTTCCGCATGACCATCGCACCTGTGATCCTGTCCGATGGCGCGGTGGCGATCGATGTCGACAATGCCCGTTCCCATGGCGTTGCAACCGAACTGCTCGAACGCCGCGCTCCGGCCATGCAGGCCGCGGAGTAAGACTTGCTCACCATACGCGCGGTCCCACGCCGGGACGAGAATAGCCTGCTGGCTGCCTATCATGGCGGGCTGCGCGCGCATTGGCCCGCTGCCACGCGCGCACTGTCGCAACTGCTGGCGAGCGCGGGGCGGGGCGGCTGGAGCCCGGCGGAAAGGCTGCTGCTGTCGGAAGAGGTGCGGCGTGCAGGGCTGTCGATGCGCGACCGCAAGGGGCTGCACCGGCTGCTCAATCCCGCCGCCTTTCCCTTCACCGCCAACCCGCTCAAGAACAAGCAACTCTTCGCCTGCGTCGCGCAGCAGGCCGGCCTGCCCATAGCGGCGGCGTGCGATCCGGCGCGTGAGGATCTTGCGGTATGGCTGGCGGGTGAAGCCGACATCATCGCCAAGCCCAGTTTCCAGTCCAAGGGGCAGGGGGTGGAGCGATTCAGGCGAGAAGGCGCGGGATGGCATGGGGCGGACGGGCCGATTGCCGAAGCCGCCCTGCGCACGCGCCTGCTGGGCCTGTGGCGCGGGGGCGGTGTGATCCAGCGCCGCTTGCCGACGCATCAGGCACTGGTCGACCTGTCGCCGAGCGCGCTGCCGACCCTGCGCGTCGTCACTTGCCTGGATGAAACGGGCGCGCCCGAAGCCTGCGACCTGGCGCTGCGCCTGTCGGCGGGCGGCGCGCGGCCGGTGGATAATTTCAACGCCGGCAATCTGGTGCTGGGGATTGACGATCAGGGCCGGTGCCTGCCGGCCTGGCTGGGCCGTGACGGGCCGCCGACCCCGTATGACCGGCACCCGGCCACCGGCGCCGCGATCGCCGGTACGGCCGTGCCCGATCTTGCCGAGGCGATCGCTCTCGCCTGTCGCGCGCATCAGGCGTTCGCCACCGGGTTCACCGTCATCGGCTGGGATGTCGGCCTGACGAGCAATGACCCGATGCTGATCGAAGGTAACTGGAACCCCGGCACCGACATTCTCCAACTGGTGAACGGGCAGGGGCTGGCCGAAACGCGTCTGGGCGCGCTCTATCGTCATCATCTTGCCACGTTGCCGGCCGGACGTTGGCGCTCGGCGCGGGTGATGGAATGGGACCGGCGCGGCCGGTGATCTGCATCTATGTCCATGCCCTGGTCGCGACCGGCGTGGTGCGCAATGCCCGGCTGATCGCCGCCGATCTGGCTGCGCAAGGCCATGAGGTCCAGTTGCTGACCGCGCTGCCGGGCGGGGAAGGGGTGCCGGGCATCGTCCATCACGCTCTGCTGCCTCACGCGCGCGGTTCCAGGTTACGCGAAAAGATGGATGCTGCGCTGGCCTTGCGTCGTTATTTGCGTCGCGCGCGACCGGCGATATTGATTTCGGCTGGCAACCACGGCCATGGCACGGCATGGGCCGGCAGCCGCGGCGTTTCCGGCCTCAAGCGCGTCTATCGCATCAGCAACGACGTCATGCGGGTCATCCCCGGCGCGCCCTCGGGCGGACTGAAGCGCTGGGGCCGGACCGCGATGGCGCGCCTGGTCGCGGCCGATGCCGCGCATCTCGTGCTGGTATCGCCGACGCTGGCGGACACGCCGGCCTTTGCAAAGGCCGGCCGCACAGGCCGACTGAGCGTCATCGCCAATGGTATCGACGCGGCCGCTTCGCGGACGCACGTGGGCGATAGTGCGCCGCATGACTGGCTGGGCGGGCCTGTGCCTGTCATCCTCGCCATCGGCCGTTTGGCGCCGCAGAAGAATTTCGGCACCCTGCTGCGCGCCTTCGCGCTGCTGCGACGCGCGCGCGCCGCGCGCCTGGTCATCCTGGGTGAAAGCCGCGACGACGCACGCGCACGGTTGATGACGCAGGCCCACCAACTGGGCATCGGTGACGATCTGGCATTACCCGGCACCGTCGCCAATGTCTTTCCCTGGCTCGCCCGCTGCGATGCGTTCGTGCTGCCGTCCTGGTGGGAAGGATCGGCGAATGTGCTGTTGGAAGCCCTGGCGGTCGATGCAGCCTGCGTTGCCTCGGTGAGTGCGGGTAATGCGGCGCAACTGCTCGATGAAGGTCGGCACGGCCTGCTGGTGGACCCGTCCGACGCGCAGGCCATGGCGAATGCCATGGCTCGACAGATCGATCCTCTTACGCGCATTCGCCCTGGCGATCGCATCGACCGGTTCGGTATGGACAGCGTGTCTGCGGGCTGGTCGCGGCTGGTGGATCAGTTGCTGACCCGCTAGTCGCGGCCCGGCGATGCGCGTCAGCCGAGCAATCGCCAGCCTGCGATCATCAGCACGAGGGCGAGCAATGGTTGCAGCACCCGTTCCGACACTTTCGATGCCAACATCGACCCGATGATGATCCCCGGTATGGAACCGGCGAGCAGGCTGAACAGCAGCATCAGGTTGAAATTGCCGATCCACAAATGCCCGAGGCCCGCGACTAAGGTCAGCGGCACGGCATGAACGATGTCCGTCGCGATCAGCTTTTGCAACCGCATCCGCAGCGGATAGAGGGCCAGCAACAAGGTAGCGCCCAGGGCGCCCGCGCCCACCGATGTCAGCGTGACCATGGCGCCCAGCAAGGCGCCCGCGGCCACGGTCAGCCCAGCTTGATAGCGCAAAAATGTCTTCGCCGTATCCTGGCGCGCATGGACGGCCATATGGTGAAAACGACCACGGAACATCGTGGCGACGGCGGTCAGGATCAGCACTCCCCCCAGCGCGTTCATGATCAGGCCGCCCTTGATCTGCTGGGCATCGATCCGGGACAGTAGGATTATGACGATCAGGGCTGCGGGCAGGCTGCCCAGGCACAGGCGGCGAATCACCTCATAATCCGGCCCACCCTCCGCTCCGCCATGATGATGGTGAACGAACCCCCCTACCGACTTGGTGATGGCGGCGAACCACAGGTCGGTGCCGACCGCTGTGGCCGGCGAGACTCCAAACAAAAGGATGAGGATCGGCGCCATCAACGATCCGCCGCCCACGCCGGTCATGCCCACCATGGCGCCGACGAACAGTCCGGCAACCGCGTGCAACCAATCCATTCACACCCCCCGACCAGCAACCTCGTCACATCGCGGTTGCTTTCAGGGGCATATCGGCAGTGTTGTACCGCGAACAGTCCTTTTTCTCGATCTGTCGCAATCGGGGTGACTTCCGTCTCATCATCCGATTCCGCATTTCGCGTTCGGCGAGAAAATGCCGCCGCGCGGCCGCGCCGGATTGCATCGACAGATTTGCCCCAATAAACAGGAAGGCAATACACGGATTTATTTACTCTATCCGTGCTATTGCGCTGAATGCACCGTTTGTTTGCCGCGCTTTGGACAGCCACTAGGGATAGCCGACCATTTCTTCCATATCTCCTTCATCTTCCGTCTACCCGGTCATCCTTTCGGGAGGCGCAGGGACGCGCCTTTGGCCCGCATCTCGACCGGAATGTCCAAAGCAATTCATGGCGTTGGTCTCAGAACGATCGATGTTGCAGGAAACAATGTCACGGACGATCGGAATCCCGGGCTTCGAACTGCCGCTAATCGTGTCGAGCGCGGCGCAGGGTGCGCTTGTTCAGCAACAACTGGTCGCGGCAGGGCATGGCACGTCGGCCATCCTCCTCGAACCGGAAGGACGCAACACCGCACCAGCTATTGCGATCGCGGCGGCTTGGATCGCAGCGCGCGACCCACATGCGCTGATGCTGGTGATGCCGTCGGACCATGTCATTGCGGATCTCGCCCGCTTTCACGCGGTCGTTGCTTCGGCCTTGCCGGCGGCTCGGGATGGACGTCTCGTCACTTTCGGTATTCAGCCTCATTATCCCGAAACCGGCTATGGCTATATTTCCAAGGGCGAACCGCTCGACGCTGACGGCGTGGTTCATGCGGTAGCTGAATTCGTTGAAAAGCCGCCGCGTGCTCAGGCTGAAGCCTATCTCGCGGGCGGACGCCACTATTGGAATGGCGGCATCTTCCTGTTCAGCGCGGGCGTCCTGCTTGAAGAATTGGAACGTCATGTGCCCGACGTTCAAGCCGCTGCGACGGCGGCAATGGCGGGCGCGCGGTATGAAGCAGGCTTTATCCTGCCCGACCGGGATGCCTTTTGTGCCAGTCCCAACGTCTCGATTGACATTGCTGTGATGGAGAAGACCGACCGGGCGGCGGTCGTGCCTGTCGACATGGGATGGTCTGATGTCGGCTCCTGGGGGGCGCTATGGGCCGTTCGCGCCCAGGACGGCAATGGCAATGCGATTAAAGGGCCAGCGGTCAGCATCGATGGCGCCGGCAATCTCATCTATGTCGATGGCGGTCCGCCGGTCGCGACTCTCGGCCTGCGTGATTGCGTCATAGTATCGACGGCGCAGGGCGTACTGGTCATGCCGCGCGATCGGTCGCAGGACGTCAAGATGATCGTGGAAAAAGTGGAAACCACCGGCTTTGACTGAGCGACTTCGCTCTCAGGCCGGGCTCGCGATCAAGGCGGCCGCCGCGCCGTCCGCGCTCATGATGCAATCGCCCGATAGCAGCCAGCATTCTCCCTGCGCCCAGCGCTGGCGACCGCATGAACCACTGCCGCTAAGCGGGATGAACCATAGTTGCAATTCGTCCGGCAAGGCGATGGGACCGGACTGGCGCCAATGATGAAGGCTTACCCGGAATGGCGCGCCGACCGGCGAGAGCAGGCCAAGATCATCGTCCTGGGGCAGGCGTAGCACCGGGCGGTCATAAGGCGCCAGCCGGCTGACAGCAAGGCCTTGGTCCAGATGAAGTTCTCTTGGCCGCCCATAGTCATAGAGGCGGTAGGTGATATCGACATTCTGCTGGATTTCAGCCAGCGTGATCCCTGCGCCAATCGCATGAACGGTGCCGGCCGGAATGAAATAGCAGTCGCCTGGCGCGACGGGCTTCCAGTCGATGATCTGTTCGATCGAACCATCCAGCGCAGTTGCGCGAAAAGCTTCCGGGGTCATCTCCCGCTTGAGGCCGATACCCAGCACGGCTCCAGGTTCACAATCGACAATATACCATAGCTCTTCCTTGCCGCTGGGAAGACCTGCCGCCCGCGCCGCCTGGTCATCGGGATGCACCTGGATCGACAACCGTTCGCTGGTGAAGATATATTTGACCAGCAGTGGCGGCTGTTCGTCCGGACCATCCTCAAACCAGATTTCGCCAATTTGCCGTCCGGTCATATCCTGGAACGGCGCGGGAAGGGTTTGCCAGCCCCAGGGCTTGTCAACCAGCCGTGGCTGCAACTTGCGCATGGTGTCAGCTGGCACGGCGATCCTCGCGCCGCGTCATTTGCTCACGGCGTTGTCGATCGCGACCAGCGGCAGCACCGTCGACGCGAACAGGCTGATTATACGCTGCACTTCGGCAACCGGGTTATTCGATACGTAGAGCACGTCCTTATTGTGGACCGGGAAATGTTGCATCGCAAAATAGGTTCCAGGGTCCTTCATATCGACTCGATAGATGACGGGAATGCGGCCGTCTGGGCCGGCTGCCACATCGGCGCCCCGGTTAGGCACGAGCGCCGGATCTTCCCAGCGGAACAGGAACACGCCCTTGGCGTCGGCGCGCCCGTCCTGCAATCCACCGATCCGGCCCAGCGCCTGTGCCAGGGTGATGCCCGTCGCTTCGAAATTCACTTCCTCATTCTTGCCCACAGAGCCGAGCGCGGTGAAGCTATAGGGCTGGAACAGGGCGGTTACGACGTCGCCGGGCCGCAATACGACATTTTGCTTGGGATCGCTGATGACGGTTGCCATTGGCATCGCATAGATCTGCCCGTCGCGGCTGATCTGGATGGTCGTCTTGTCGGCCGGCGCCTTGGTGCCGCCGCCTGCCGCGATCGCATCCAGCACGCGCTCGCCCTTGGGCGTCAACGGCATCCGCATACTTTGGGTCACTTCGCCCACGACCGATACATTGGCGCTCTCGTTGCGGACCAGGCGCACGGCCACTTGGGGCAGATGCGCCTTGCCGCGCAGGCGCACCGTAATGTCGCGCTCAATCTCGGTCAGCGTGCGGCCGGCAACCGGCACGAGTCCGGCGAAGGGAACGGAGATTTGACCGGACTGACCGACCAGAAACTCGGGCAAGATGGTTGCGCGGCTGGTATCAACCGAACTCATGCTCGGGTTCGAACTGAAGAGCACGGCCGGCGGCGCTTCCCAGATCGTGACCGCCAGCACGTCGCCGGCCCCGACAGTTTCGCCTACTGCGGAAGAATAGCCCAGCGCCGTTGAAAAATCAGGCGGGGAAATGCGGGGGCGTTCCGCCAGCATTCGCTCGTCCATATGGATAACCTGGATGCCCTTGATCGATACACTGGAGCTTTCCCCGGCCTTCGTCACGCGCTGCGTACCCGGTCCAATCGACGTGCAGGCAGCGGTCGCCAGCAGCGCAGCGGTCAGGCAAAGGCGGGGAAGGCGTGTGCCGATCCGACGGTGCGACAAGCGATTCATGAAGTCTCCTAATGCCTTAAGGGCTAAACCTGGCATCCCGGACCAACCGGTTTTGATGCCGTCATTTCAAACAATAGGGCGGGGTCGGTTGCAAGACATTATCGACCGGCCGCCGCCCTGTCACCTCATGCCGTCAGCATCCAGCGCAGCGTCTCCTCGAGCGGAACCCGCGCAAGCGGCCCGATCATCGATTCGATCCGCGCCGCATTGCCACATAGGGTTTTCACCTCATCCGTCCGCACGAACGCCGGATTGACCCGCACGCCGAAATCATGACCGGAAATGCGACGGACGCTGTCCAGAATATCTTGCAGGCTCTTGGCTATGCCCGAACATATATTGAACGTCCCGCCGATCGCCTCCGGCGTATCCAGCAAGCGAGCATAGGCGTCGACGACCATGCGCACATCTGAAAAATCCCGCGCGACATCCAGATTGCCCAATTCGATGGCCGGCGCGCGACGATGGGCATGGGCAACGATCTTGGGGACGAGGAAGCTGTCGGACTGGCCGACTCCGGTATAGTTGAATGGCCGCGTGACGATGATCGGCAATCGCGACGAGGCGAGGCCGCAGATCAATTCTCCCGCCACCTTGGTAATGCCATAATCGTTGGCGGGGTCGGGTGGCATCGTCTCGTCCAACATGCCCGCACGCCCATTGCCATAGATGTTGGCGCTGCTTGCGACGAGGATTGTTCGCGGTCTGCGTTCCATCCTCTCGATTGCCGTCAGCAGGTTCCGCAGGCCAATTATATTGGTCTGGTACATGTCCGCGAGATCGCCATGCGCGACGAAGGCGATCGCGGCCAAATGCACGACATGGTCAGGCTGCACCTCGTTCAGCACATGGCGCAGGCCCTCCAGGTTCGCGAGATCGCAGATATGGACGTCGGCAACGTCTGCGCTGTGCTGCGTGACCGGTTCGCGTAAAAGGCCGCTGATCCGGTGACCCTGTTGGGCGAGCCGCCGGGCCAGATATTGGCCGGTGAAGCCCGCCACGCCCGTGATCAGGGTTCTGGTCATCGCCGTCTCCGATCAGAAACTGATGCCGGCCTCATTGCGGCGCAGGTCCGCATGGACCATCATGTCGCAAAGCTGTTCCAGCGAAGTTTGGGGCGCCCATCCCAGTTTTTCTCTCGCGTAGCCGGCGTCGCCGATCAGCAGGTCGACCTCGGCAGGTCGGTAGAAACGGGGATCGATCCGCATCAACGTCCGGCCAGTGGCCGCGTCAATGCCGACTTCGGATTCACCCTCGCCGGAAAACTCTATGTCACGCCCTGCCGCCCTGAACGCCAGGCGCACGAAATTGCGAACAGTTTCGGTGCGGCCTGTGGCGAGTACATAGGTGTCCGGCTCGTCGGCCTGGAGCATTCGCCACATACCCTCGACATATTCCTTGGCGAAACCCCAGTCGCGCCTGGCGTCAATATTGCCCAGCAGCAAGCAATCGAGTTTGCCGAGCGCGATCTTGGCGACATTGTCGGTGATCTTGCGAGTCACGAATTCGCGGCCGCGCAGCGGACTTTCATGATTGAACAAAATGCCGCTGCACCCAAAGATGCCATAGCTTTCGCGATAGTTGACGGTGCTCCAATGGGCGTAGAGCTTGGATACGCCATAGGGGCTACGGGGCCAGAAGGGGGTCGTCTCGGTTTGGGGAACGGTCTGCACCTTGCCGAACATCTCCGACGTGCTGGCCTGGTAGAAGCGGATGGCCGGATTGACGATGCGGATCGCCTCCAGCAGGTTGAGCGGCCCTATTCCGGTGATCTGGGCGGTGGTCAGCGGCTGGTCGAACGATACGCCGACAAAACTCTGGGCCGCCAGATTATAGACCTCTGTCGCCTCCGATTGCTGCAACAGCCGGATGGATGATGACAGGTCGGTCAGGTCATATTCGATCAGGCGCAATTCGGGATGGTCTGCAATCCCCAATTCTTCGATGCGCCAGAAATTCACCGAACTGGTGCGGCGAAAAGTGCCGTAGACACGATAGCCTTTGCTCAGCAGCAGTTCGGTGAGATAGGCGCCGTCCTGACCGGTAATGCCCGTGACGATTGCTGATTTCATCGGTCGGCCTGGCGAGCTTAGAGAGCGTTACCCGCGGCGCCGACGCGGGA